>JAMOUE010000135.1 GCA_027068235.1 Deltaproteobacteria bacterium
CGGACTTCTGTGATAGAGAGGTCAAAGTGCTGGGCGCCTATGAGAAAAACGTCGTTATCCTTTAGTTCCCAGACGGATTTAAGAAGGCGGGAGACGAGTTCTATGAGGCCTCGGGTCTGCTTGAACTCTTCGTTGTCTTTAAAAAGGGCAATGAGATTCTTGAGCCGTGGATGAAAGGGATAGGTCAGCTCGATCTCATCGGCTATGGCTTCTGCGGCACGACTTGCTACCTTGGCCTTTGTAGCCTGCTCAAGCTCTTGTCCAAAGGCTGAGGCAACTTCTTGGATCACCGATTCATCTGGGAGCTTCTTGAAAAGACGCTTTTTCAGGATGTCATAGACCTCGTTTGCTGCAAGATCCACAGGGGTGATGGAGCGTTCCTGGCGTCCAAGCTCTGCCCTTGCGTCCTCTAGAGCACGGTTTATGAGCATGCCTCCTGTATCGTAGGCAGCAGACAGGTCAGAGACGACAACCGCAACATTCTTTTTCTTTCCGGCAGCAGTCAGGAGGTTTGCAAAGGCACGGGTGGCAATGTCTGCAACTGTGCCATCTCCCACCCGCTGGGTGTTTAGATAGTGAAAATATGGGGGCATCTCATCGAGGAGAATAAGGATTGGTTCATCCCCTTCGAATAGGGCAAGCCAGTCCTTTTCATCCGGGGCCTTTGGCCCTCCTGCCCAAAAGGGCTTGAAAAGCTCTGGTTTTCCAAGTTGACGAGCTATCTCTCCCCAGAAGAATTCCGGAGGATTATTCCGTCCATTAAAGGCAGCCACCTTTGCAGATTTAAACTCATGGATATATGAGACATCACCAAAATACTTGTCTCGGAGCTCAGGGTATTTGGCAAGAAGGCCAAAGCCGACCAAAAGGTGAGTTTTACCTCCACCCATTGCTTGTTTAAGATGAAATATGGCAGAGCTGGACCTGCCTGCAAGCCTTGCAATGCCTTCTTCCACTAAACTTTTCATTCCTTCGGTAATAAAGGTCCTTTCAAAGAAGGCATCTCCTTTACCTTCCATGCTTATAAGCTCGTCAAGCTGTTCTATCTGGTCGCTTAGGCGAACATCTAGGGCATTTGGTTGCAATTCACAGGCATCTTTTACGGTCTTCATGGAAGTTTCTCCAAGCTCAAGAGTTCGTTAACATTAATTTTTGTGAATCCACGATTCAGTATATTCTGCTTTTGCGATTTTTTTAGAGTCTTTTCCCATCTCAATACCTCTTCAATTTCTCCACAACCACGTCCAATATGGAAAATTGGCAATTAAGTTCGCACCAGCAAAGTTGGTGGTTTAAGCCGATTAATTATCTATATCTATATCCATTGAGCCCTCCTCAACCTCAAAGGGCAAAGACCTTCGGCCACCTTTAGCCTCTTTTATCATTTCCCAATAGATTGGCATTTGGATTTTTCCTTCAGGTGCGACCTTTTCTTTGGAGTTTACATGCGAATGCAAAAGGTGAAAAGGGGTAAGTAGTCACAAGATGGGAGCTGCAGACGACAAGGCATTACAGCATTGCGAGATGTGCCAAGAAAAGTCTTTATTGCCGGTCAAAGGATCGAAATTTGGCTCCCTTGTGGAACTGTTTCTACAGAGAGTAAAATTCATGGCTCGGATCTGTTAGGTTTTTTGCTGAATTCATTAATAACAAAAGGAGAACCCTGAGCCTCTAATTATTTGAATTTATGGGTACTTTATGCAACAGCAGTGATTTTGGATAGAATGTCTTTTGAAGAAACATTTGTTATTAAAAAGGACTTTTCCCTGCTACTGGCACCAGACTTTAAAACTATCCGAGACTTTGGAACATCAAACAGCCTTGCCAAAAACACTTGCAGGGCCTTGTTTGCCTTTCCATCTGCAGGAGGGGCCTGTATGGCAACTTTCAGTCTGTTGCCGTAGAGTCCAACCACTTTGTTTCTAGAGGCCCTTGGCTGAACATGGAGCTCCAAAAGAACCCCTTCCTTTGTTTTTTTTAAATAAGGTGGCAGCTCTTGTGGCATTGTAATCCTCTCGTTACACCATGAACGGTAAATGAATCTAAAAATGAGGGTCTATTTTGATTTTCTGGAACAGTGCTTTAACAAAGATGGTCCAAGTTCCTGCACTTCTTTAAAGATCTTTATGAAGCCCTCCCTATCCTTATCTTGCAGTATTTTTTTTAGAACCTTGGCATGTTTTGTAAATGTTTCTATTGCCGTTTGGGTATAGGGATTTCCAAGCTGGATTGTGGCATAAAGCTCAGGATCTTGTAGGCAGAGCCTAGCAACAATGTTCAATTGCCTTTCAAAACTTGGAGTAGCAAGTTGAAGAACATGGCTAAAATCTATACCGTCTTCTTCCAAGGATTTACCTAAACACAAGAGTATAAAATGATTCAAGGCCTGCACCCATGCCATAGTTCTATCGTGTTCAGATGGAGTAAACTCGGCTACAAGCGCACCATTTGTCTCCAGATAGTCTTTCCACCATGAATACCATCTTTCGCCCCTACCAGGACACAGTGCCACCCTTCTTCCTGTGAGACTCTCCTCTCCAGGGCCAAAAAGCGGATGAGTGCCGCACACCTCACACTTACTTGATGACAACATGGCCTCCACCTGCTTTTCCTTCAAAGAACAGATATCTGTCAAAAAATGGTCTTCAGGTACCAGTGGGGCCACTTTGCGTACTATCTCAGGGAAAACCTCCATTGGAAGAGCTAAGATCAACACCTCACACCTTTGAACCAAATCTTGAGGCGATAAATCCGTATCCACATCAGAGATCAAAACTTCAAGGCCACTTTCCTTGAACTGGCGCTCAAACCATCTGCCCATGCGTCCCTTGCCGCCAATAATGCCTATTGTTGGCTTAAAGGAGTCTTCCATCTATCCTATCCCTTATAATTTTGTGATGATCCGTGATCTCTATCTGGAATCTTCTCAGCAGATGATCAGCAAGCACTAACTGCATCATGGCCTTTAGGACAGGCACTATGCGCGGTATGGCCGATGCATCGTGTCTCCCTCCAACCTTTATCTTACAGGCCTCTCCCCTTATGTTGATGGTATCTTGCTCCATTGCAATGGATGGTATGGGTTTGATTGTAGCCCTTGCTACCACAGGCTCTCCATTTGAGATACCTGCAAGTATGCCACCTGCATTGTTAGAAAGAAACCGCTTGGGAGTTATTGGGTCGTTATTTTGTGAGCCTGTCAGATAGGCTGCTTCAACTCCAGATCCTATTTCAACGGCCTTAACTGCACCTACAGACATAAGGGCCTTTGCAATCTCAGCATCCAGCTTGTCAAAAACAGGTTCACCAAGTCCTGCCGGCACTTTAACGGCCTGCACCTCAACTATACCGCCAACCGAATCTCCCTTAGATCTGGCCTCAAGTGCAGCCTGTTCCATCCTCTCAGCCGCATCAGGATCGGGACAGAACAACCGATTATTTTCAATCTGGGTAAGATCCCTTTTATCAGCATCTACCCCTGCCAAAGATACCGTATAGGCAAAGACTTCGATTTCAAAAAGATCAAGTATCAGTTGTGCAACACCACCAGCAGCTACCCTAGCCGCAGTCTCTCTTCCAGACGAGCGTCCGCCTCCCCTATGATCCCTTATCCCAAAGCGTTTGAAATAGGTATAATCACCATGACCAGGCCTGAAGACCTCTTTTAAGTGATCGTACGATTTGCTTCTTGCATCCTTGTTCCATATAAGAAGACTTATAGGCGTACCAGTTGTAAACCCTTCAAAAGTACCAGAAAGGATTTCCACCCTATCAGGCTCTTTTCTAGCCGTCTCCGTTGGCCCACCCTTGCCAGGGCGTCTTTTGTCCAAGGCATCTTGAATGTCTTGGGGAGAAAGTTTCAATCTAGGAGGGCAACCATCAATAACAGCCCCAAGGGCTGGACCGTGAGATTCCCCCCATGTTGTAACTCTAAACGCCTGTCCGAAGGTGTTACCAGCCATACTTAAGGGCCTCGCTTATCTCCTGGGCAATTTGAAATGGACTTTTATCCTCGGTATCAACTATTATGTGGGCAAATCTTTCATAAAGCGGCTTTCTTTCACTATAGACCTGCTCTATTTCTTCTTTTGCATCTTTGTCTGTAAGAGAAGGTCTTGATCTGGGAGTGTTAACGTCTGAAAGAAGCCTTTTCAGCATCACCTCTAACGGTGCCTTGAGCCAAACTATGGCAGCCTTTTTAGAAAAGAGCTCCATCTGATCCTTGTGGAGGACTGACCCTCCACCGCAGGCAAGAACAAATTTCTTTGGGCTTTCTGCCATCTTTTCCAAAAGATCCCTTTCCATTTCTCTAAATCCGTTCCAGCCCTTCTCTTCAACTATCTTTGCAATGCTCTTACCTGCTTCCTGTTCAATAAGCTGATCAAGGTCACGAAAAGGACAGCCCAGCATACGAGCAAGTTCCCTACCTACTGCTGTTTTTCCAGTAGCCCTATAGCCAATTAAAAGTATTTTGTTCGCCTTATTTTTCATTATCTCTCAGAGAATTGATGTATTATGTCCTCAAGACGTTGCCAATATTCCCAGAAGGTTGGAAATGATTTCTTCACAACGCTTCTGTCATCAAAATTTATCCCAGGCACGAGCAAGGAGGCGACAGCAAAACACATGGCTATTCTATGATCGTCATAGGTATTAATTGTGGCGCCCCTAAAACGTTCACTGCCTCCATGAATAATCATGCCGTCTTTTAACTCTTCGGCATTACATCCGATCTTTTTCAATTCATTTACAACGGCCTTTATCCTGTCTGTCTCCTTTACTCTCAGATGCTCCACATTGCTTATAACGGTTGTGCCTTGGGCAAATGCTGCAACTATGGCCAAAGTAGGGGCAACGTCTGGCCATTTGGACATATCCACCTCTATGGCTCTGAGCCTGCCTTTTTCTGGACCCTGAACAAGAGTGCCCTGATTGGTTCGCTCCACCCTGCATCCCATCTGCTCTAAAAGATCCACAAAGGCAGCATCTCCTTGGATGGGTTTAGGTGGCATGTTGGTAACACGTACCTTTGCACCAGTTATGGCAGCTGCTGCAAAAAAATAGGATGCACTAGAGGCGTCTGCCTCTACAGTGTAGCTTTGTGGGACATAGCTTCCAGTAGGTATGGAGAATACATTCCCATCCT
Organism: Deltaproteobacteria bacterium; assembly: GCA_027068235.1. GTDB lineage: Bacteria > Desulfobacterota > Dissulfuribacteria > Dissulfuribacterales > QOAL01 > JAADCZ01. Next base: position 5,147 of record JAMOUE010000135.1, read on the forward strand.
CCTCAGTAACTATGCCAAAATCTGACATTACCTTGAGGGTTATATCCACATAAGGCCTGGAAACAAGCTTGCCATCAAGCTCGATTGTTACTGGTGAAGAGGCATATGGCGCAACTAACAAAAGAGATGACAAGAACTGGCTACTTATAGAGGCAGATAATTGCACTTTACCTCCTCCAAGGCCACTAGATGTAATGCGTACTGGCGGACAACCTGTTCCCTTTATGCTTTCTGCCTGGACTCCAAGCTGTTTAAGCGCTTGAAGAAGCGGAGCAGCAGGCCGCTCCTCCATGCGTTTTTTTCCTGTAAGCACAGTAGTACAGTCTGCCAAGGCGGCAAAAGACATCAGAAACCTGATGCCTGTTCCATTGTTTCCCATGAATATTTCCGTACCAGGACATTCAGGCCTACCAGCCACACCTTTTACACTCCACTCTTGGCCGTCTTGTGTTATGGAGACGCCAAAGTTTCTCAAAGCATCCCTCAAAAGCTGGGTATCCTCACTATCAAGCGGTGAAATCAGCGTAGAGGTGCCTTGCGCCAAGGATGCAGTGATAAGTGCACGCTGTGTTATGCTTTTTGACCCTGGCAGCTGTATCTCAAATATCCCTTTATCCATTGGCATGTTCCAGTGCCTTTCTCATGGTTTTTTCTGGAGCCCTTACCCCTGTCCAGTACTCAAATTGGGCCATAGCCTGAAAAAGTAACATAGAAAGACCATTTATAACCCGTTTACCAAGAGCCTTGGCATCTTTTAAAAGGACTGTCTCCAAAGGAGAGTAAACAATGTCCATTACAATATCATAATTTTCCACTGCCTTTTTGGAAAGCGGGCTTTGATCCTTCATGTCCCCCATGCCCACAGAAGTAGTATTTACAAGGATATGGGCATGCAGATCTTCAGCCTCAGAAAGTGGAGCAGCATAACATTTGAACTCTTTGGCCAATCGTTCTGCCTTTTCAAAAGTCCTATTACATACCGTGACCTTGACACCTTTAGTCACAAGACCATATACAATCGCCCTGGCAGATCCCCCTGCACCAAGTACAACTGCCTCTTTTCCTTCAAGCTCCACTCCCTCTTTTTCAATGGCAGCAACTGCCCCTAAGCAATCCGTATTGGTGCCTAAAAGCACACCATTGTCGTTTTTTACTGTATTACAAGCACCTATCTTCCTAACAGCCTCATCTGGCTCGTCAAGGCAAGATATAATGCCTTCCTTATTTGGAATAGTGACAGAATAACCCTTTATGCCAAGGCACTTCATGGACGAACACGCCCCTTCACAGTCATCGGTTTCAAAAGCTAGATATACTGCATTTATGCCTGTTTCAGAAAAGGCAGCGTTATGCATAACCGGACTAAGACTGTGGCGTACTGGCTTGCCAATAATTCCATAAAGTTGGGTATTGGCGTTTGGCGCAAAAGGCTTACCCATTGTCCTTGGATAGCTCTGCACGTACCCAGTTCAGGAGTCCACCAGCAGCAAGAAGGAATCTGTCCCTTTCTGAAAGATCAAGCCTTGCCTGAAAGGTATTACCTTTTGAGTCCCTAACAGTCACACTCTTTGCACCAGAAAGGATTGCCTTCCTAAGCCCTGGTATGGTGAGTACCTCTCCCTGGTCGATATTGTCATAGTCTGAGGCATCTTCAAAGGTCATTGGTACTATGCCAAAGTTTATGAGATTTGCCTTGTGAATCCTTGCAAAACTCTTGACCAATTTGGCGCGTACACCAAGGTATCTGGGAGCCAAGGCAGCGTGTTCTCTTGACGAGCCTTGGCCATAGTTTTCACCGCCTACTATGATTACAGAACCCGCCTCTTTTGCCCTTTCGGGAAAGGAAGGATCAATGGCAGAAAACACATATTCGCTAATGGCTGGTACATTACTCCTGAGAGGAAGAATTTTGCTTCCAGCTGGCATTATGTGGTCGGTTGTTATGTTATCTCCAACCTTTAAAACAACTTCTCCAGAAAGGTCTTCTGGAAGAGGATCAAATTCTGGAAGTGGTTTTATGTTTGGCCCTCTGATTATCTCCACCTTGGAACCATCTTCTATAGGTGGAATGATACCGTTATCGTTTATGATAAACTCTTTTGGAAGCTCAACTTCAGGTGCGTCCCCAAGCTCTCTTGGGTCTGTGATCACACCTTTTATGGCCGAAGCCACAGCTGTTTCTGGACTGCACAGATAGACTTGGTCATTCTTGGTACCGCTTCTACCAGGGAAATTCCTGGTAAATGTCCTTAAAGAGATAGTATCTGTGGCAGGCGCCTGCCCCATTCCTATACAGCCAAGACATCCGCACTGATGAATCCTAGCACCTGCGTGTATCAACGACTTGAGAGCACCTTGCACATCGGCATTTTCAAGCACCTGACGGCTTCCAGGGTTTATCTCAAAACTTACATTGCTGTTGATTTCCCTTCCCTCCAATGCCTTTGCCGCCACGGTAATGTCTCTTAATGAAGAATTGGCGCACGATCCAATAATCACCTGTGAAACCTGACGCCCTGCAACCTCTTTCACCTTCTTAACATTGTCTGGAGAAGAAGGACACGCAATCATTGGCTCTAGTGCAGAAAGGTCTATCTCTATGACTTGGGCATAGGTAGCATCAGGATCTGCCACAAGTTCACTCCACTGATCTTCCCTGTCCTGACCTTTTAGAAAGGCCTTAGTCACAGCGTCTGAGGGGAAAACTGTGGAGGTTGCCCCAAGCTCAGTACCAAGGTTGGCTATAGCCCCCCTGTCTGTAACTGAAAGGGTCTCAACACCCGGACCAAAATATTCCATTACCTTTCCTACACCGCCCTTAACTGTAAGCTGCCTCAATAATTCAAGGATAACATCCTTGGCCGATACCCAAGGCTGCAAAGAACCAGTGAGATGAACGCCTACAACCTCTGGCATATTCAGGTGAAATGGCTGGCCAGCCATTGCCATTGCGACATCAAGGCCTCCTGCGCCTATGGCAAGCATTCCGCAACCTCCTGCTGTAGGGGTATGGCTGTCTGAACCAAGGAGTGTCTTTCCTGGAACTGCAAACCTTTCAAGATGCACCTGGTGACATATCCCATTACCAGGCTTAGAGAAGTGGAGCCCATATCTCGCCGCAATGGACTGGAGAAATCTGTGATCATCGGCGTTTCTGAAATCAGACTGTATCAGATTATGATCAACATAACTTACAGATAGCTCTGTCTTAACCCTATCTATTCCAATGGCCTCAAACTCTAAATAAGCCATGGTTCCTGTGGCGTCCTGTGTCAGTGTTTGGTCTATTTTGATGGCTATTGGCTGACCGGGACTCATCTGCCCTTCAACGATGTGTGATGCAATGATTTTTTCTGTTACATTAAGACCCATTTGAATATTTGCTCTCCTTGCAATCTTGTTTTTCTCGTTTGAAACAAAAAGGGATATTACTATAGTAGAATAAGCTTTTCCACTCGAAGTTGCCTCTTTGGTTTATAGAATTGTTTCAATGGAAAAAGAAACTGTTATCATCAAAAATGAGAATGAGACAAAGGCCCTTGCAAAGCGTCTTTGCAGATTCGTGGAACCTGGTAGCGCCTTTTTGTTGACAGGGGATCTTGGCGCAGGCAAGACAACCTTCACAAGATACCTGTGCCAAGAACTGGGCATAGACACAGCCCAGGTCACAAGCCCAACTTTTACAGTCATCCACGAGTATCTAGACGGTAAATTCCCGGTTGCCCATGTGGATCTGTATAGAATCGGCCAAGATGCAGACGTATATGAACTTGGCCTTGACGAATATTTGAACCGAGGCTTTTTCATCATAATGGAATGGGCTGAATTTATGTCAGAGCCTCTCGAATGTCCGACATTTAGACTAAACCTTGAACTTTTACCTGATGGACAAAGAAAGGTAGAATTGTCCTTTAACAGGCTAGATGGAGAAACAACCCCAAAGTAAGGAGAAATAAGATCATAATGAAGGCCCTAATCTTGAGTGGGGGCAGGGGAACAAGGCTCAGACCCCTTACTCATACAATGGCAAAGCAACTGGTCCCTGTAGCCAATCAGCCAATCTTGGGATACGTCATGAAACATCTGCAGGAGGCTGGTATCAAGGATGCAGGCGTCATAGTTGCCCCCCAAACCCAGAACGAGGTGAGAAACTATCTTAAGGATGGCTCATTATGGAATATTTCCATAACATACATTGTCCAAGATGAACCCCTTGGCTTGGCGCATGCGGTTAAAACGGCAAGGGACTTTTTGGGAGAGGACGACTTTGTCATGTATCTGGGTGACAATCTTCTTGGCACGGGCATAAAAGATGCTATTCAGCGGTTTAAAAAAGAAGGTTATCACTGCATGATCTTTCTTAAAGAGGTATCAGACCCTAGAGCCTTTGGCGTTGCAGAACTTGATGCACAAGGCAATATTGTACGCCTTGTTGAAAAACCAAAGGTGCCTCCTTCAAACCTTGCCCTTGTTGGAGTGTATATCTTTTCACCTGTTGTTCATGAGGCAATAGAAAAGATAACTCCATCATGGCGAGGCGAGTTAGAGATTACAGATGCCATTCAGGTCCTTATAGATTCTGGCTACAGGGTGAAAGGAGAGATCCTAGACTCCTGGTGGCTAGACACTGGGAAAAAGGACGACTTTCTTGCGGCAAATACCACTGTGCTCGACGAGTATACTGTTCGGAAAATAGATGGTGATGTTGACCAGGAAAGCACCATTGAAGGACGTGTACAGATTGAAGCAGGAGCCACAATACTTCGCAGTACAATCAGAGGGCCTGTAGTAATCGGTAAAAATGCTGTAATCGACAACTCCTTTATCGGCCCATTTTCCAGTATTGGAACCGGTAGCAAAATCAAGGATTCAGTGGTGGAGCATGTTGTAATTTTGGAAGATTCGATAGTGGAGGGAGTTGTACGCCTTGAAGACAGCCTTATTGGCAGAAATGCAACTGTAAAAAAGTCAAAAAGCCTCAGAGGTGCCCTCCGTTTGATGGTTGGGGATCATAGTCGTGTTGAAATATAAAACAAAGTAGGTTTTATGGCTTATCATAAATAATGAATCTGGCTTTTTGGGGGTTTTAGCAGGACCTTTTGTTTTTCTCTTGACACAGGGAACCAGGAAGATTATTTAATTGTCCGAAACTTTTAAGGGCCGTTAGCTCAATTGGTAGAGCAACTGACTCTTAATCAGTAGGTTCGGGGTTCGAGACCCTGACGGCCCACCAAAGGAAACAAGGCACTTAGTTCACATTGGGCTAAGTGCTTTTTTTGTTGGAGCTAAGATTTTTTACTAAATTTTGCGCTCCTTTTTATCTTATGCGCTTTATGAAATTTCCCTAATTTTACAAATCTTACAAAATCACCTGAAATGAATTTTGATACCCCCTAAAATCCTTTTTATACTTTTTCCCTGGTCATGAAAAAAGTATAAAAAACAAAAATAATCTCTTAAAATACTGTCATACCAAGAGCCTTAGATGCCCTGTTAAGTTTCATATCAAAACAAGCAAAAACTACTTCATCCTCGTAATTTTTCATGATGAAATCGGCTGCTGCCAAATGTACAGCGTCATAAGCCTTTAAAGCAAACGTTATTGAAAGAGTGGAAGCCCGTTTTATGAGGACTTGAGTAACACTTATTCTCAGAAAATTTTCCCAGTCTTCTTCAAATTGGACCGAAAGCTGTTCAAATTCCTGTTGGCTTATCCTTGACTCTCTCTCCAAACGTCCAAAAGCAGAATTTGCTTCAACAAAGGCAATATCATGACAGGCTGCTACATCTGCACGTTTCAACAGATTAGTAACATCTTGGCTATATTCTTCTGTGACATATAGTTTGACCAAAGCAGACGTATCAAAATAGGCAATCATCCGCGTTCCTCTAAAACTATCTCTGAGACAGTCTTACCCTTAATAACAGGCCTAATACGTCCCCCTGAAGGCTTTTTTCCACTCCAGGTAACCATTCCTGATTTAAGCAATTTGGCTATCTTTTTATTTTCTGAATCTTTTGAATCTTTGGATGTATCTTTCACAGGCACAATCCTAGCTACCTTTCTGCGATATTTTGTAACATCCAAGGATTTCCCTTCTTCAATCAGCTTAAGATAACGTGACAAGTTGGCCTTTAACTCTCTGACCGAAACTTCCATTATGGTCTCCTTTTTTCAAAATGTGACTACATTTTATTATGATTTTTCATCTTTGGGAAGTAAATATCATCTGCGCATGATAAATACGAGTTATGGTCAAATGTTGTATATAGCATCATGCAGCCTCCTTGAAGAGATCTTTCGTCAATGCCGATTATTTAATCGGGTAAAGGCGGGTTTTTCTCCCGCCCTCCCCACACCACCTAGCATGCGGGTCCGCACTAGGCGGTTCACGAAGATTACCGGGCCGTAGCCGGGTAGTGAATCCTGATCC
>JAMOUE010000136.1 GCA_027068235.1 Deltaproteobacteria bacterium
GGATATTTATAACCCAACAAACATTTTACTTATTATTTTTGTTTTAGATACCATGAGCAAATACTTTAGGCCACCTTTTGGATGGTGTGGTGCTTTTATCCAAAGCATGAGTCGTGAAGTAAAGGTAATTGCTGGAATAATGCTGTAACATAATCATTTTTATACGTTGAAGAATCAGTATTTGCATCAAAGAATAGTATTCAAAGATATCATAGAAGCAAATTATAGGTTTTTTAAATATTTTGAGGTTTGCTGCAATCGCTGTAGAAGACATTCAATTAATGGATGGAAGTCTCCCGTTCAGTAAACGTGGGTCACGTATGAGACTGACTGGTATAAGATGAAAAAATTGGCTTAACTTCCTCTCTACAAAAACGGGGTAGGTTCAGATGAAAAAAAGGCCCTTAGCTTATTCTAAGAGCCTTTATTGATTAAGCGTTAAAAGATTGATGGGGTATCGAGCTCAAACAATCTCACTAAAAATACAGCCATTTGAGCTCTAGTCACTGGGGCATCTGGACAATAATTACCACTACCGCATCCTGAAGTAATTCCTTCATCAGCAAGCTCCGAAATCCAAGCAGCGGCCCAGTGATTCATGGGAACATCATTGAATGGAGCAGCTAATAATTCTGTAGGGGTATGATTTGAGCCATACTTTGCTCTAAGAAGGAATACAGCCATTTGAGCTCGTGTAACAGGATCATTAGGACAATAATTATAATTCCCGCAGCCAGATGTTATTCCATCATCTGCTAATTGTTTTATCCAAGATCCAGCCCAATGATCAAAAGGAACATCATTGAATGGATCAAATGCTAAAGATGGTGGAGTAAAATTAGATCCATGTATTCCCCTTATCAAGAATACAGCCATCTGAGCACGGGTGACTAAATCAGATGGACAAAAATTGCCTTTGCCACATCCAGATGTTATTCCAGAATCAGCTAAATATTTTATATAATGAAAACTCCAATAGTCGGAAGGAATATCTCTGAAAATTTTCTCTTTGACATTCCCGCCTCTTACGCAAAGAGCATAATTTTTTGTATTTTTGTCATCTCTGTAATCAACTTCTCCACTGAAAGTATTGACAGTCCAAGCTAAGTCAGCTAGCTCAAAGCTAGAATCTGAAGTAGAAGTCCAAGTTGAACCCAGTTCAAAATAATTTGTTCCAATTACAAGAACACCATAATTGACAGAATAGTCTAATATTGAAACTAATTCATTTACATTAGGCAATCTCCAATCATCGAAGCCGTAAGCTGTAAGATTTTCACAAGCTGCTAGAGCTTCTTCCCATTTTAACTCTAAAGCTGTTCCATTACAGGAATCTGCACTGAGATCATATGTTTGACCGTAAGGACATTTCATCCATTCCAATTCTGTTCTATCATCTTTAACGATTCCATCATAATTGTCTGAAACAGTCTGAACTGAAACAATTCCGCCTCTAACAGCTCTGACTCTATAAGAATTGCCTTTATCTTCTATACCAATTCCTCCCATAGATGCATATGAAGCCCAGGCTAGATTCCTGTTTGGAATTCCAGCTGAAAGCCAATAAATATTTGAATCTCTTGGATTTAACTCTATTGACGGAAAATAATCAGTGTTCATAGCTGGAAGAATTGTAGAATAATCTGTTATAGACAATATCTCTTTTTGAGTAGGAAGACGCCAATCATTGAATCCTCCAAAATTTGATTGATTCAATTGATTTATAAAATCTTCTGTGTCTGTTCCATTGCTGCAAGCTCCGGGATTTCCTCCATTAGTATTTGAATCTGTATTGCACCAAGTATATGTATTATCCTTATCATGAATAGATCCATCATCTGTTTTAATTTCCCATATTAATCCAGTAACATTATCTCTAGTCATTATCCAGCCATCAGCTTGAGTAGCTGAATCAGGCAATTCTATTCCATTATATCCAAGCTTTGTATAAGACTTTGGAGTTCCTATATAATGAGCATCTTGACCATAATATACCGAGCCTTTACCTGGACAAACAATCTCTTTTTCATCGTCATAGCATACAGTCAGACCAGTATCCGGCCATATTGAGAAAGATTCTATATTGCTAGCGAATATAGATGATACTAAAGCTAAAGAAAAGAAACTAAAAAAACAAAAGAATTTTTTCATAATAGACCTCCTGAACCAATTTTCAAAGAACTCCCTAAACACAATATATACTAGAGATTAGTTTATAATAAAAAAATATCAAATGCTAATATAAAATTTAAAATCTGAAGTGGTACCCATTTTTGGGACAACTTGTTAGCCATTTTAAGTTCGCCTTCATTGCCATTTCTTCTCATGCTGCCAAATCTAGCTGATAGACTTCATCAGGTGTCTGGTAGTTCAGAGCCTGATGGAATCTTTCACTATTGTAGTTCTTGAACCACTGTTGCAGCTCATGCCTCAGTACAAGTACTGATACAAACTCCCGGAGATAGATTAGTTCATACTTCAAGGAACGCCAAAGTCGCTCAATAAAGATATTGTCCAGGAAACTGCCTTTTCCATCCATGCTAATTCGTATCCCGTTTGCCTTCAGGACTTCTATGAAGCCCTCACTGGTATATTGGCAACCCTGGTCAGAGTTAAATATCTCCGGCCTTCCATGAAGGACTATGGCTCGTTCAAGGCAGGAAATACAGAATTCTGCCTCTCATGTGCTAGACAAACTCCGGGAAAACACCTTCCTGCTGTACCAGTCCATGATTACGCACAGATACATACAAGAACCAAGAATGGGATATAGGTTATGTCAGAGCACCAGACCTGGTTGGGCCTTATGATATGAAAGTTCCTGAGCAGATATGGATAGACCTTGTATTCTGGATGCTTCTTGCTGATAGAAGGCCTTGGAGCCATAGCCTTCAACCCCATGATCTGCATGAGCCTTCTTACCTTC
>JAMOUE010000137.1 GCA_027068235.1 Deltaproteobacteria bacterium
AAGGTAATCTGCCATCTGAATAGGAGGGAGAAGACCCAGCGTGTAACAGCCTATGTCTGTAGGATATATAGCATTTTCTTCCTGTCCTAGTGCCTTCAATGCCTCTTTGACAGCGTTGTAGGTTTCTCTGTGTGGACATCCTTGACAGAGGCTGGGGGGGCGCATGGGAAGGGGCGGAAGTTGCGACAGATCTGGTGTCTCAGGCAAGTCTAGGTTTGTATTCAAGACCTCGGCTATGGCCTTTTTGACCATAAGAGGGTCAAATTCATACATCCTAGAGAAGTGGCCAGTAGATTTCCCCATAACCGCCTTGTCAAGCCCCATATCCTTACACAAGATTTTGATCTCATCCTCAAGAAACGGCTCAAGTTCTTCAACGACGAGGATTTTATCTACCTTTGTTATAAAATCCTTCAATGTGGAAACTGGAAAAGGATATGGAAAGCCTAGCCTCAAAAAGGTTACGTCTTCTTGCACATCAAGTTCTCTGATGGCGTCTTCCACATAACATACGCTCACTCCAGAGGCCACAATACCCGTCTTGCCACTTCCTGAGATCGTATTGAATTGAGATTTTTCTGCAAGCCCAAGTGCCTTTTCCATCTGATCAAGAAGCACCTTGTGACGCATTCTTGCCACTGCAGGCACAGGTACCCATCTGCGAGGGTCCTTATGAAACTTCCCCTTTTGTTGAACCTTATTTGGCAATGGGCCAAGCTCCACCGGACCGCGTACATGGGATGTACGGGTTGTGGTGCGTATGATTACTGGAAGCTCTAGGGCCTCTGAAAGTTCAAAGGCATGAATGGTCATATCCTTTGCTTCTTGCGGAGATGTTGGTTCCAACATAGGAAGATTTGCAAATCTGGCAAAAATCCTGTTGTCTTGCTCATTTTGGCTGGAATGCATTGACGGATCATCAGCCGTCACTATAACCATTCCACCTTTCACACCAACATAGGCAAGGGTCATGAGGACGTCAGAAGCCACATTCATTCCCACATGCTTCATACACGTGAGTGAGCGCACGCCTGCTGCTGCGGCAGATGCGGCAACCTCCATTGCCACCTTTTCATTGGTGGAAAATTCAAAATATAAAGGCCAATCCCCTTGTAAAGATATAAAAAATAGATTGTTGGCTATTTCAGAAGAGGGTGTGCCAGGATATGCAGCAGCTACTCCTGCTCCAGCCTCTACGGCCCCTCTAACTATAGCCTCGTTACCCAACAAGAGCCTTTTTTGTCCACTGTCTTTTGATAAAAGAGGATGCATATAACTCTCCTGAACTTTTATTTAATCAGCTAATTCTGCCATCTTCACCACGTCTTTAGTAGTGAAGTTGCCTCCTGATAGAATCCGTGCCTTTGATGCGTCAGTACCAAAGAGCTGTTCAACTTCTATTGTTCCCTTGAGGGAGCCAAGACCAAAGCCAAGGGAATGCTTAGTTAGGGGATCTATTATCTCTTTACCTCTGGAATATACGTTGAGTTTGTCTCCTGGCTGAAGGCCTGTAAGCCTGCCTGCATTCAGATAGACATAGCCGTCTTCAACCTTAACGATCCTGCAAGACCATTCCGTCCCTCTTACAACATCTTTGGATATCTTTTGGGCAACTTTGTCAAACTGGGAAATGGTAGCAAGATAAGATCCTATAAGCACATTCTCTGTGGCGTGGATGACATCCAAGCGCAGGGCAGACCTTTGTCCTTTTGCGCCAGGGGTATTCCCTTGAGGGAAATATACAAAGATATAGGCCTGGATGCCTGCAAGTGCTGCAATTTCCCGTCTTACAGCCGCAGAGGCCAGGTCACTAACGCTATAACCGTGTTGTTTTAAGAGCAGTGCCAACTGGCTTGAATCAACAGGTACTATACCATCAGTCCGCCTCAAGGCAGCAGGAAGAAGAGAAAGTACGTCCAGGCCCAAATCCCCAAGGAGCGAGATCAAGACCACCTTTCTTCTAAGCACTGGCAGGCCGTGGCTGTCTGTTGCCCTTTCTGGAAGACCTTTAAGGCGCTGCTCGAGTTTTGCAAGCCTTTCTTCAAGCTCTTTTTCCCTTTTGCTGTTTCCAAATAGCCTGATTCTGGATTTTGAGGTCTCTGTCTTTCTGAAGTAGTCGGCATTAATGCCAAAGGTCGGATTAGCTATTATCTGTTCTTCCATGTCCTGCTCCTGGCGTTCTTTGGAAGAAAGTTCCTGGGCCTTATTTACAGGAGCAGAAGAGTTCTCTTTTGCGCTTTTCCCCTTGCTGGAACAGCCAAAGGCTATAAATAAGGTTAGGGAAAAGGCACAAAAAAGTAATGTTGAATGTCTTATGAAGCTTAGTGTCTTTTTCATTTATAAAACCTGGGCATTTTCTGCTTTTTACGAGGAAACAACTGAAAATAAAATGCAGTCCGTAACAGCCTTAAGAGGCTACACCTTTTTAATATTATGGTTGGTGGCAACTATAGACGCCAAGGCCATTTCGGTCAAGAAAAGCAGGAAACAGAGTCAAAATAAAAAGGGGGCCTAAAGCCCCCTTTGTGTCGTAACTATGACTACAGGCCCCTTAGAAGCTGTAGCTTACATATCCCATCAACAACTGGGTTGTAGAGCCTTGGTCTCCATATACGTAGGGAGCCTTGTCATCATAGTAGAATAGGCTGTAGTTGAGACTCAGCCCTATTCCATTGTCCATTCTGTAGGTTGTTCCAATGTTGAAATCAAGTTGCTTGTAATCAAGGTCAGAGTACTTGTCTATGTTGTTTAAGTATGCCACATCGTACAGATGAGGCATGTTGGGGTTCACAGCAGACACATCTAGGTCAAGCTTGGCGTCTCCTGTAGGATACATGGAATCAAACTCAAGCTCTGTTATGTTGCCCCTGCCAATGGTAAAGGCAACGTCTGTTGTTATGCTCCAGTTGGGCAG
>JAMOUE010000138.1 GCA_027068235.1 Deltaproteobacteria bacterium
TCACCAGGGAAGGATGGGTGCTAAAACTTGAGCCAAAGGAACCCATTCCTCAACTTAAAAGGCTCAAACTTACTTTGGACAAAAACGACTTTCTTGTAAAAAAGACAGAAATAGAAGATCAGATGGGAAGCACGACCTTAATAGTATTCAAGGAGATAAAGGTGAATCAGAACATTCCAAGAAAGTTGTTTCATTTCATACCTCCAAAGGACGTTGAAATCTTTACTGCAGGATAGAGGTGTTTGAACATGGAAAATTCCCAGGAACTTACAAAGCAGATAAGAGAACTGGCAAGGGAGAAAAATGCAATAATCCTTGCCCATAACTATCAGATACCAGAGGTTCAGGACCTTGCTGATTTGACAGGAGACTCCCTTGCCCTGAGCATTCAAGCGTCAAAAACAGATGCGGATATAATCGTCTTTTGCGGGGTTCACTTCATGGCAGAAGCTGCAAGCATAGTATGCCCTGACAAAAAGGTTATCATACCCGTTAAAGATGCCGGATGTGCAATGGCAGATATGCTTACTGCAGATCAACTAAGGCAATTTAAAGAACAACATCCAGGTGTACCAGTTGTCACCTATGTTAACTCTTCTGCAGAGGTTAAGGCAGAAAGCGATATCTGCTGCACATCAGCAAATGCCATACAGGTTGTCAAGTGGACAAAAAGCCCGCAAGTCATCATGACTCCAGACAGAAACCTTGCTGCATGGGTCAGTCTGCATACCGACCAGACCATACACGCATGGAACGGATACTGCCCCATACATGACGAACTTAGCGTTGAAGCAGTGAAAAAGGCTATAAAGGAACATCCAAATGCAGTGTTGATGGCGCACCCTGAATGTCCCAGGGCCGTCCTTGAGCTTGCACATGTTGTTAGAAGCACAAGTGGAATGCTCAAATATGCTGCAGAATCTAGCCATAAGGAATACATCGTGGCTACTGAAATAGGACTTTTACACCCTTTAGCCAAACAAAACCCTGGTAAAAAGTTTTATCCTGCCTCTCCCGATATGATATGTCAGGACATGAAAAAGACCGGACTCAAAGACATTTTGAAGGCACTAGAAAAAGAAGAACCAGTTGTAAAGGTAGAAGAAGAAATAAGAAAAAGGGCTTACAAGGCAGTTGAAAGGATGATGCAGGTTCCCAGAGATTAATGTCTTTGAAAAAGTGGAGGGCTTTTTTACCCTTAATTGAGAATTTATTTACTTGACTTAGAAAAGAAATGAATAGATAATTTAAAGGTTAAAATTTCTGCCTTGATTTTTTCTAGTTGTTTTCAAATCAAAAAGGGAGGCGTTTATGAAAAAGACAGTTTGGAGCATGTGTGGGATGTGTTCTGTCAGATGCCCCATCAAAGTTGAGGTTGAAGATGGACGGGTGACATGGATAGAAGGCAATCCACACATACTAAAGGGGAGTCTTTGTGCAAAAGGTTCAGCAGGTGTAGCCCTTCATAAGGATCCCGAAAGACCGCAGCAGCCACTCATTAGAAGTGGAGGACGAGGGGCTGGCAAGTGGGAGCCTGTAAGTTGGTACACCGCTCTTGACTACGTTGCCGAAAAGATCGAGAAAATAAAGGATAAATATGGAGCAAAGGCAATCGTAATGAGTTGTAGGGGTGGGCCATGGCAGGATCTTATCAAGGCATTTTGTTACGCTATTGGTTCCCCAAACTTTACAAATCACGATAGTGCCTGTGGGCGAAATGTTCATCACGCAAGCAAATCTGTTTATGGGTTGGGGAGAAAAGGTTTCATATATGATATAGCAAATGCCAAGCACCTTATCTGTTTTGGAAGAAACCTGCTTGCTTCTTTGAGGGTAGCCGAAGCAAATCAGGTAATGGACATGCTAGATAATGGTGGAAGCCTTACATACGTGGACGTTCGCCAGACATTAACAGGCATCAAGGCCACAAGATTCTTCCAGGTACGTCCAGGAACTGACTATGCCCTGGCCTTAGGCATGATCAACGAGGTGATAAAGCAAGAGGCCTATGACAAAGAATTTGTAGAGAAATACACGGTTGGCTTCGATGAGATGGCAGCCTTTGTTGAGCCTTACACTGCTGACTGGGCAGCAAAAGAGTGTGGTATAAAGGTCAAAAAGTTGAAAAATTTTGTATTGGAGATTGCCCAGCAAAGGCCAAAGGTTATATTCCATCCTGGCTGGATGCTCTCTCGTTACAAAGATTCTTACTATGCAAGCCGCTGCCTCCATATCCTCAATGTACTCATGGGTAATGTAGAGGTAGAAGGTGGCCAGCTCTTTCCAAAGGGGCCTGGTGACTGTGGTGTAAAAGGACTAAGGACTTTCAGCTCCAATGTTGCAAAACCCGAGGAAAAAAGGGCAGATGGTGTTGGCTGGAAATATAAACATTTTGACAAGGGGCCAGGACTTTTTCATCTTTACTATGAGGCAATGACCACTGGTGAACCTTATCCTATAAAAGGCCTTATCTGCTACAGACACGATCCATTTAGCTGTTTTCCAGATGTAACCGCACAGAAAGAGGCCTTGGACAATTGCGAGTTACTGGTCTCCATCGATACCCACTATAGCGAATTTGGCTGGTACTGCGATGTCATACTGCCTGAGTCCATGTATCTAGAACGTGAAACCCCTGTTGCCACTCAAAAAGGTCTAAAACCAAGGTTCATCTATAGAGATAGGGCCATTGAGCCCAAATACAACACCAAGCCATCTTGGGAAATACTAAAGATGTTGGCAGACAGGCTTGGATTTGGAGAACTGTTCCCATTTCATACTGCAGAAGACATGTGGAAGTGGCAGCTTGAGCCAACAGGCTATACCATTGATGACTTTCAGGAAAAAGGCTTTGTATCCCTTACAGACGAACCTATCATGTATGACAGGGACGATCTGGACGGGAAATTCAAAACGGCTTCTGGCAAGATAGAATTCATCAATGAGACCTTGGAAGGGCTTGGAATTCCATCTTTTAAACCATATGAATCACCCAAAAAGCCGCCAAAGGGCAAATTCAGACTGGTATTTGGTAGAAGTCCTGTCCACGCCCATAGCCACACCATAAACAATCCGTTCCTCCACGAGCTGATGCCAGAAAATACGCTTTGGATAAACAAACGGGTTGCAGTAAGGCTGGGTATCAATGATGGTGACTGGGTAGATGTTATAGGCGGTAGCCATATTGGAACAATCAGGGCCCATGTCACTGAATTTATACATCCAGAGGCGGTTTACACAGTTCATGGTTTTGGCCGACAAATTCCGCTTCAGAGCAGGGCCTATCATGCAGGCATGAGTGACCAAAAACTTCAGGAAGGGCTTTTGCTCATGATGGACGAGGCAGGTGGCGGGCTTTGCCTGTGTGAAAAATTTGTGACTGTACGCCGTAGCTCCAGGAATCCAAGAAGGAGGGTAGAACTGTGAACAAATATATGCTCTATCTCAATGCAAAGCGGTGCATAGGATGTCATGGATGTGAGATCCACTGTAAAGCCAATAAAGACCTTCCAGTGGGTCCCATTCTTTGTGAAATATCACATGAACCATTAAAGTCGGTAAAAGGCGTTCCTAAGACGGAGTTCCTCTTCCGGTCATGTTATCACTGTGAGGACCCGTACTGTGTGCCAATATGTCCCACTGGGGCCATGAAGAAGAGAGAAGATGGCATCGTCTATATAAAAGAAGACGAATGTATAGGCTGTATGGCCTGTGCCGGTGCATGTCCTTGGAATATTCCTCAGATAAATCCAGCAACAGGCAAGGCTGTAAAGTGTGATTACTGCATGGACAGGGTCGATCAAGGCCTGAGGCCAGCTTGCGTAACAAAATGTACAACTAGGGCACTAAAGTTTGTAAATCTTCAGGTTATATAAACTAGGCTGAAAATAAGGGGCTAGGAGACTAGCCCCTTCTCTCCAACAATTCGTTTAATATTTGTTCTCCCCTTTTCAATGACTTTACATACCAAAGCGCCTCAAGCTCTTCGATTTCTTCATCTTTAAGACGCCACAATTGTGTAGGGAGTTCATCAATCTTTTTCCTAAGCTGATAAAGGAAAAGGGCTGCCGTCACAGATACATTTAGACTTTCAGTAAAGCCCTTCATTGGAATGTAAACAACGCTGTCGCACTGATTTCTAAGCCTGGGGTCCAGTCCATCCAATTCCTTTCCTAGAACAATAGCCACCCTGCCCTCTTTGATGTCCAAGTCATCTATACTTACAGATGTCTTCTGCTTGGTCTCAAGGGCCTTTTCAGGAGGATCTGCCGCAAGTATTCGATAACCATTTTCCTTTAGAACATTAATGCAGTCGGAAATAGAGCTATACCTGTAGATGCTTATCCACTGCTGGGCTCCCATTGATACTCCATGAGTGGGCACAAAGCGGTTTTCAAGCTCTATTACATGAACGTCCTGAATGCCAAATGCCTCGCAACTTCTTACCACAGCACTCATGTTATGCTGATGGTAAAGGTCGTCCAATACTAAGGTGACGTATTTGGTACGCCTTTCAAGAACGTACTTTATGCGCCTCCTTCTTTCAGAAGTAAGGAGGGGGGCAAGAAGTTCTTTTATCTTTTTAGCACTGGGCCTGTTTGGCAAGATCTTCTGCCTCTTGAACCATATTTTCTATTATCGACAGCCCCTTATGCCAAAACTGATGGTCGCCAAGGTCTATTCCAAAGGGCTGGAGTACCTCGTAGGGATCCTTGCTTCCACCTGACTTCAAAAGCTCTATATATTTTGGAGGAAAGCTCTCTCCCTCTTCTTGATAAAGCCCGTAAAGGGACAATACCAGGAGTTCGCCAAAGGCGTATGAATAGACATAACCAGGTACATGGAGAAAGTGTGAAATATAAGACCACCAAACCCTGTAGTTTTCTGTAAGTTTCACACTCTTTCTAAACATCTGCTGCTGTGTATCCATCCAATAGTCAGAGAATGTCTCAGGGGCAAGCTCACCTTCCCTGCGTCTGTGGTTATGGATGGCATCTTCAAAACGATTCATTGCTATCTGTCTGAAAACAGTTGCAAAAATGGACTCTATCTTTGCTGCAGTAAAACCTAGCTTTTCACGTGGATCTTGCAAGGTGTTGAGAATATCCTGAAAGACCAGCATCTCTCCAAATACAGAAGCAGTCTCAGCCAATGTAAGAGGGGTCTCCGCATTGAAATAGCCTTTTTCGGCAGCCAACACCTGATGAACGCCATGGCCAAGCTCATGGGCAAGGGTCTCAACATCTCTAAGGGTGCCTGTGAAATTTACAAGTACGTAAGGATGAGCCGATGGAGTCACAGGATGGGCAAATGCACCGCCTGTTTTGCCAGGGAGTACAGGGGCATGTATCCACTTTTTTTCAAAGAAAAGGGCTGCTATCTCGGCAATCTCTTCTGAAAACTTTCTAAATGAATTCAATACGATTTCTTTTGCCTCGTTCCACGATACCGTCCTTTGAGGCAGCCAAGGAAGAGGCGCATATCTGTCGTAATCAAGAAGTTCATCAAGGCCAAGAAGCCTTTTTTTAAGGAGATAAAAACGCTCAACAATATCATATCTTGAGGTGACAGAGTTGATCAGGGCATCAACTGTTTCATCCCTCAATTCGTTTGCAAGATTCATGGAGCTTATCCATTGAGGGTATTTTCTGAGTCTGTCCTCTATCATCTTATCTGCAAGAACCACGTTAAAAGTATGCGTAAATACAAGCAGTTCTTGCTTTAGCCCCTCAGTCAACTCCTTACTGGCCTGCTCTCGTATTTTTCTGTCAGGCATATAAAGATCCTTTAGTACCTCTTCTTGAGTCCTCTGGTTGGGACCATAGCGCTGATGTGCAAGGACTTTATCAAACAGATTTATCCAGCTAGAGCGTCCAACTGGGCTAAGTTCAGCAAGCAGCCGCTCCTCGGTCTCTGTAAGTAGATGCGGTTTGTATCTCCTTAATGATTTGAGGTAATGTCTGTAGTGTGAAAGGGCAGGATCATCCAGAAGCTCATTGGCCTTACTGTCAGGAAGATTTGCCCACTCCAGCTCAAAAAACACAAGCTCCTTGGAGATTTGGCTAGCCATCTCCTTGATCTTTTGCAGAAATGCCCCAGCCTCCGGATCGTTAGACTTGGTTGCAAAATTTAGGAATGCATAGGCACTCACCTTACCTAGACGTTCAGACAGGTTTTCTAGTCTTTTTACAAGTTCAAGGAACTCTTTGGCGTCCAATTCAGCAAGATGTCCTGAATATTTCTCTCTTATAGCGTTGGCCTCAGAGACACAAAAATCAAGATCCTTTTCAATCTGAGGATCATGTGGATCTTTGTAAAGGTCTTCAAGTTGCCAAAGTACGTCACTTGCTCCAGTAATAAGGTTGAGATCTTTTTCCATAGTTACTCCTGCCTTTTGTTGAGAGATCATCAAAAAAACGGCTTTACTTCTACGTTTTATGCAAATTGTCGTTGGAGTTTTAGACCCTACGTAATGATATTACAATCGCCTTATCATTACAGGTGAAATAATTTTCTGCAATCTTTTATATTGTGGACCCTTTCCAAAAACCATAAAAGCCTTATTATTTTGAGATTTTTGACTCTATTGTATTACCTGCTGCATCTTTATATCTCACTACGGATTGCAGTTTAGTAGGATCAATCTGTTTATCAAATTGCACAACAATCTTTGTAGCTCCAGGCTTTATATCCTTTAAGAGCCACTGCACCTGTCTTTTTTCTTGAGAAAATCTTGAATAGTTTGGTTCGGACTTTGTAATAGTAATTCCCTCAGGCAAGTCCATGGTTATTATGGCTGTTGATGGAGCAGGCTTTGTTACTTTTATATTAAGGCAGACAGTCTTTTCATCCTTTTGTTCGATGGTTCCCGTCATATCCGCTATGCCTGCCGTTGTGAAGACATCAGCTATAGTAAACAAAAGCAAACACCATACAATACGAACAAAATAGTTAGACACGGATTTTTCCTCCATCTCATTCAGATTTTTTCATGGGAACAAAACGGTTTGTCTTTTGATCCCATTGATACATACCCACTGCCCATAGATTTTCTACCTCTTTGAGCAGTTTATTCATACCTTTTACCCCTGATAGCAACTCATAGGCATCAAGGATTTCCTCATCATCAATGGTATTGTCTCCATTTTTATCTGCCCAGTGAAATGGGGCCGCTGCTATGCAATTATTCCCACCGATGCCCACACTAACAGTTTGATCAGTTTTTATTGTAACTGTTCCCCTGAATCGAAGCCTCTTATTTTCCCGTGCAGGCAAAGGCATTTTACCAACATAGACAAACTTTAAGTTTGATGTTTCCCCTTGGTAGATCCATTTTAGTAACCCTTTTTCTAAAGAGGTATACTTGGGCGTTGCCTTTATAACCTTTAAAGTACGCGGGATGTCTTCTTTTAACAACACCGTCCTTTTGGCCATTGGAGTTATGTCAATACGAATCAACACAGGGAATAACGCCCCAGGTGCACAATGCACAGGTAGATTTCTAATGGCATTTATGTTTAGGGAAAGACCAGATGGCCTAAACACCCAATACCCTGTAAAGAGTCCTGTAAGAGCAAAAATGATTGCTATTACTGCCATGGATACAAAAAACTTTTTTCTACCCTTAGTCACCCTCTGGACAGAATCGTCACGGTCCTCTTCTTGTTGTTCCTGCTGGGTAGAATATTGGCTTTCATTTTCATCCCTTTCATCGCTTATGTCTTCTTCTAGAATCTCTTCTACATCTACCTCAAGAGTCTGCGCCAACTTGATAGCATTCTCTCTTTTTACACTGGGATATCTTTTATTCTCCCACCTGGAAATGGTATCGATTGTTACCCCCACAACCGTTGCCACATAAAGTTGAGTGAGTCCACGCTGCTCTCTAATCTTTTTAATTTTTTTGCTATCTAGCCTGACTGTCTGAGGAAGGGAAGAATCCATATGTAAAGGCGCCATCTTTATCTTTCTGAAATTATTAATAAAATACTCTACATCGAACTAAATCCTACATATGTCTGGTGGCATATAACCCGATGTCCATTGTTTTAGCAACTTCCTTTGCCTATGGTCAAGTCACAATGAAAATTAATTAAGGAGGTACAAAAATGAAACCAAAGAAAAAGAACAATGAGACTAGGGTGGTACGGATTAACTTCAAGGAATTAGTTATTGGAGTAGTGGCACTTTCATTATTTGTGGGTTTGCCCCTTACAGGAAATGCCTCGAAGCTAGAAACAGCAGTTGCCACAGAGGCTCAAAAGACTGTTACTGAAACGGTAAAAGAAGGAGCTGAAAAGGCCGCATCCGAGGTAGTTGAGGGAGTTAAAGAAGGTGTCAAAGAAGAAGTAAAAAAGGCGGTAGTCAAGCCAGTTAAAAACATTGAGACAAAACTGGATGAAAAAGTATCCAAGACTATTGACGGAGCAAAAGGCAAGGAAGACAAGATACCAGAATACGTTGACATTAACCTTCAGGCTACCTGCCCCGACCTGGAAGGACTTAAAAAAGATTTGAAAAGTGTGAACCATTTTAGTCATGCAGCCCACATAGAAATGCTCAAAAAGGAACATAAGGACGAGTTTGTATGTGCAACTTGTCATCATGGGGCCAAAAGTGAAGATGATATCCTCAAGTCAGACAAGTGCAAAAGGCTCGAAAAGGAGCTTGAAGTAGTAGGGGGACCAGCAAAAGTAAAGAACTATTTCCATTCAACATGCCTTAAATGTCACAAGGATCTTAAAAAGCAGGACAAAAAGACTGGTCCAGTTTCTTGTAAGGGTTGCCATAACCGTAAACAAGGAGGTGAAAAATAATGACACAATTACAATTAAGAAATGCTTGGGCAATATTCATAGCAATAACCTGCATGCTGGCTTTTGCAGCATCTGCTCATTCTTCACAAAAAATCAAGGGAAAGGTCTCATCTGCCTATGAAAATGGGTCATTTTGCAAAGTAGTTGGAGACCTTACTAAAAAACAAGATGTATGCCCAAAGGATAAAGACAAACAGGTGGCATCCATTGTGGTTGTTCAAGCTGAGGAATCTTCAGTTACGCCAGACAAGGGACAGAAAGTCATAATAAAAATCAAAGGCATGGGGAAGACTACAGGAAAAGTAGTCATGCTAATAGATGATAAAACATCTTTGGAAGATGTTGAGAAAATCGGTGATAATGGCTCCGTAATCCTTTGGAAGTGTGGCGATAATGGCAACGTTATGGTCATAGAGACAAAAGAGGTCTTAAAGCCTGAAAAGGATAACGACGTAAAAATGATTCTGAAGAAAAAGGCACCTAAAGTAGAAGGCTGCTAATAAGGAAATCGGGACAAGCCTATAATGGCTTGTCCCAAACTGTTTCAACCACTGAAAATCATTAATTATCTTTTATCTCAAGTGTTGAAATAAACTTATAGATTTTAGATAGATCCTTACTTACTGCATCATATCCAAGCTCTAAAAATTTCTGTTTTATTTTACGTAGTTGTTCCTGAAGACCAGCTACTCCACCTTTACAAATCCATAATTCAGAAGGAACTTTTTCAGATATAGCAATTTTTTTAGAAAAAGTAACAAGATATTTCTGCTTATTATCAAGCCCCATATAAAAGAACTTCAACTGTTTCTTGTCTACACAAGATAGATCCTTGACCACCCTACCCACAAAACCTATACCTATGCCATTTTTAAAGGGAATCTTTTTTATAAAGATTGCAAAATCGTTTATTCCAGGTCTAGGTGGCAAGATGTCAAATGGAGCAGAAAGAGTTGATACATCTTTATTTAAAGCAAGTTTTAGCCGGTTTATAGCTATATTGATAGTTGGATCGTGCTCCTGAAACCAAAGGTCAACATAATTCTTAACATTAACTATCCTCATAAGCACATATTTTCCATTCTCTATTAACCCAACATGTGTAGGAATAGCTCGTTTATGACCTTTTGCATGTGGAGAAAATGATACTGCAGGAATGAGCTCTAAACTTGCTGTTGTTCCCAAAGATGCAACATCACATGACACCTCATCTGGAAAAAGGTCTACATCGTAAGAGCCAGATGATCTGAGGGACTTCTCTGTTACATCAAACACACGGAGCTCTCTAAGAGATGGGCAACATTTAGGATCATTTTTTCTATGCCTTATCATTCCCACAAAAATTTTTCCGTGTCTGTAAAGGGAAAGATATCTGATCTTTGTCCTATCACCCAGGTCTGTCCATGCCTTTGGAACCCAATGATTATCCTTGAGGGTAAGGAAATAAAGCACTTTAAAGGTACCGCTTCCTCCAGTTTCATAGTCAAGCACTATGGCAGCAACTTTAGCGCCTTTCCACACCGAAACGGCACTCTTTTCAATATATGCCTTAAAATGATGATTATGATTGGCGACGTTATCTTTCAATATTACCTGACCGCCAGGTGCATTTTTTAGAGGCAATATTAGAGTACCAAAGTCTGCAGAAGTACTAGTAGACCAGCTAGGCACAGAATAGGCACCAAGAACACTCATGAATATAGCCAATGTAATCAAGTAGTTAAGATATTTACTCATAGAGGTGTTCCTCCCACATGAACAGTTCCAAATTATCTGGATTAAAGCGATAATATTGACTCTTTTGCAACTAGACTAACTATTTGTATATGTCATTACTCAATATGGCAACCAACTTTTTGAAACCTTTATATTACTGAGAGCCTTTTTTAGATGACATGAGCCGTCATTACAGGCCCAGAATGGCCGGAATGCAATCCTCATTGTCATTGCAGAGGCGGCGTAGCTGCTGTAAGCGATTTCCAACTACCCTGTTCCTTCAGTGGAGATTGCTTCGTCGGCGCATTCGCACCTCCGCGCAATGACAGCAATCACTTTGTCATCTCTTTTACGCTCCCAGTAATAGCGATAAAATTTTAGACATACACTATTTTCTTTTCTGGTTATTATCTCCAAGCTTCTATGTCTCTATTTTCTCTACAAGCTCACCCTTTGAGTCCAGGATGGACAGGGTCAGCGGGATACCGCCATCCAGGCGGTGTGTGGCACAGGAGATTCACGGATCATAGGCCCGGACAGCCATCTCGATCTTGTTGAGCAGCCCCTGATCATACTTGCCCTTCTTTATGAGCGACCTGGCTGCCCGGCCTACACTGAGATTCATCGGGGCGATGTTGTGGGTGGTGCCTACTATCATGTTCGCCTTGACTATGCAGCCGTTGGCGTCTGTGACGTAGTCGTGGATGAGGGTGCCTCTTGGGGCCTCTACGCATCCTATGCCCCGGCCCGCCTTGGGCCTTGCAGGGGTGCGCACCTCCGGGTCCGTGATGTCCGGATGGTTCAGCAGCTCCACGCTCCGCTCGCACACGTATATGAGCTCTATGAGCCTTGCGTAGTGGTAGAGCAGAGTGCTCTGGGCCGGGCGGCCGAACTTCTCCCTGAACTCCTCCAGGGCCTCCTGTGCCCTTGGGGTGGAGATCCTGTCGGCCACGTTGAGCCTG
>JAMOUE010000139.1 GCA_027068235.1 Deltaproteobacteria bacterium
GGATCTTCTAGAACCAACTAGTGACCTTGATCCCCAGACTTGGGGCATTGTAACCAATTTGGAGGCTGGCTCCATGCCCTGCGACTGGCCTCCAGCCCATATGGTGCCAGGTGCCATTATAGAAAACTCTGCCATTTCAGCAGGATGTACCATTAAAGGACAGGTTATCAACTCGGTTCTTTCCCCAGGGGTAACAGTAGAATCTGACGCACTAGTTACCGACTCGATAATCATGCACAAATGCACAATATCAAAGGGATGTTCTATCAAAAAGGTCATTTCAGACAAGGAAGTATTTTTTGGAGAAGGGGCAACCGTTGGAGACCCTGAAACAGATATTCCAAACCGTGAATTTCCCTCGCATCTAAATACTGGTATTACACTCATTGGCAAATGGGCTGAAATCCCTCCAGGGGCAAAGGTAGGAGGAAACTGCATAATCTACCCCAAAGTAAGCTGGGGACATTGGAAAGATAAAAACCTATCAAGTGGCTCCACGCTAAAGATATAAAGAAAGAAGAGTATGAAGAAGGAGAAAAGATGTATTTTCAGGATTTGATCCTTTCGCTTGACCACTACTGGAAAAGCCAAGGCTGTCTGCTATTACAGCCTTATGATGTAGAAGTAGGTGCTGGCACATTTCATCCTGCAACATTCCTCAAATCTCTTGGGCCAGATCCATGGAAAGTCGCTTATGTGCAACCATCTAGACGTCCTACAGATGGACGGTATGGCCAAAATCCCAACAGGCTACAACATTACTATCAATACCAGGTAATCCTTAAACCGAGCCCAGACGATGTGCAGGAACTATATTTGAAAAGTCTTGAGGCCTTTGGCCTGGACTTACAGGATCATGACATCCGTTTTGTAGAAGATGACTGGGAAAGTCCAACCCTTGGGGCATGGGGACTTGGCTGGGAAGTATGGCTGGATGGTATGGAGATCACCCAGTTTACCTATTTCCAACAGGTTGGAAGCATTGATGTTTATCCTGTGTCTGTAGAAATCACCTACGGCCTTGAAAGAATTGCAATGTACCTGCAGGAGGTAGACAATGTTTACGACCTGCAGTGGAATAAAGAAGTCACCTATGGAACAGTGCACCTTCAAGACGAAATAGAATTTTCAAAATATAACTTTGAGGCTGCTGGAACAGAGCTTTTAAGACAACTTTTTGATCAATTCGAATCTGAAGCCCATAAACTTGTTCAGATGGGCCTAGTCAGACCTGCCTATGACCAGTGTCTCAAGTGTTCTCATACCTTCAACCTTCTTGAGGCACGAGGTGCGATTAGTGTCTCCGAACGTACGGCCTATATCGGCAGGGTCAGACAGATAGCAAGAGCGGTAGCCCAAAAATACAATGATCAATTTCAAGAAGAAACAGGGGAGAAGGCAAGTTGAGCGACAAGACAGCATTTTTATTAGAAATAGGAACTGAAGAGATACCTGCAGGTTATATTCCACCTGCCCTGAAATTTTTTCAGCACAAGCTTTCCGAACAGCTGAAAAAAAACTTCCTCTCTTTTAGTGACATAAAAACTGCTGGTACTCCAAGGAGATTGGTAGTTCATATATCAGACCTGGATTCAAAACAGCCTGACAGAGAATTGGAAATTATCGGCCCTCCAAAGGCAGTGGCATTTGACGAGAATAATCAACCAACAAAGGCTGCCGAGGGATTTGCCAAAAAGAATCAGGTTCCCATTGAGGCACTCTCCATAAAGGCCACAGAAAGGGGCGATTATGTCTGTTTGACCAAGAAGGAAAAGGGCAGGCTTGCCATGGAAATATTGGCGGATATCCTTCCTGAACTTATTGCTTCAGTACCATTTCCAAAGACAATGCGTTGGGGCAGAGAAAAAGTACGCTTTGCCAGACCCATAAGATGGATATTGGCCCTTTGTGGAGAAAAGGTTGTACCCTTTTCATTTGGCAGTGTGACAAGTGACAACAAAACCCTGGGACACAGGTTTGCCTCGTCAAAAGAACTTGTAATAAAATCTGCCGATTATGACTCATATCTTACGCATTTACAGAGTCTAAACTGCATAGTTGACATAGAGACCAGAAGAAAGCGTCTTAGAGAGGATGCCCAAAAGCAGGCGCAACAGGCAGGAGGCCATCTATTGGAAGACAAGGAGTTGGAAGAATTAAACACCTTTCTTACCGAATTTCCTTGGGCAATATGCGGGGATTTCTCTTCTCAGTTTCTCTCTTTGCCAGATGCGGTACTCATCACCTGCATGAAAGAACATCAAAAATACTTTGCTGTAGTTGACGATGAAGGCAAACTTAGACCTAACTTTATTGCCATAAACAACACCCCTTCCACCAAACCGGATCTTATCAAGAAAGGACACGAAAGGGTTTTAGGTGCCAGACTTTCTGATGCAGACTTTTTTTTCAAGGAAGATACCAAGAAGAAGCTAGAAGAATTTGTCAAAGACCTTGCTGGAATGGTATTTCACAAAGGTCTTGGCTCATTGCTTGACAAGGTAGAAAGAGTTGAAAAGCTTTCTGAATTTATAGCTCATCGGCTTGGTTACACACAAATAGAAAAGGTGAAAAGAGCGGCTTATCTTTGCAAGGCGGATCTTTGTACGGAAATGGTTGGCGAGTTTCCAACACTTCAAGGTATCATGGGGAAGGAGTATGCCTTACTTTCAGGAGAAGACAAAGAGGTAGCCATAGCCATAGAAGAGCATTATCTGCCTATCCGTTCCGGAGGGGAACTGCCTTCTTCAATGGCCGGTATCATTCTTAGCATTGCTGATAAAATCGATACAATTACTGCAATGTTTGCACTCGGATTAAAACCAAGCGGGAACCAAGATCCATATGCCCTAAGAAGGCAGGCACTTGGCATCATAAGTATCTTGATAAACAAAGAGATTGA
>JAMOUE010000140.1 GCA_027068235.1 Deltaproteobacteria bacterium
TTTCAACTCTGCATTATACAATACAAGGCAGCCCGTAAATAGGGTTACTTGTAACAAGTGTTAGTACCAGGAGCTTTTTTAGATGACATGGGCTTGTCGCTTCTGCCCGTCATCTACGAGGCGGCGTAGCCGCCCTGGCGCTCCCCAGCTCCTCTGCTCTTTTAGAAGAGATTGCCACGGCCTTTGGCCTCACAATGACAGCAATCAACGTTACTCATTAGTTGACTTTCACAAGAATTCTTAGCTCAAGTTAGACCTTATAGGGCACAGTCCCTATTTGTATGTATGGGAATGAGAAGTATTAGAGGGACTTCAAATTTTCCAATCCTGTGTTATCTTTAATAGGTATCTACAGCGGAAGCGGAAAGGGCACTGGTGGCCCTCCCGGACTTCAAATCCGGTGTACGGGGTGAGAAGCCCCGTAGGTGGGTTCGATTCCCATGCGCTTCCGCCATTTATTTTCTATCTTCATCTTCTTTATCTTCTTTCAAAAATCACAACACTTCTTGGTCTCACTAGATATTCTTTTCCAGCTGGAGGTTGCTCATGTCTTTCAAAAATATCTGCAGGTGAGGCATTAAAGGTATCTACTGCCAAGAACCATCTACCCCACGAAAGGGGGGGCAGCTTTACAGAAACACTTTCCTTATCATCCATGTTGAGTAATACATGGATATCCTCTTCACCCTGACTTACTCCAGACATTGTAAAACCAAGAAATCTGGAATCTCTATCATACCATTCTGGTTGGAATAACCGCTTACCGTGCCAGCTTATATCTGGAAATTCACGTCCTTCCACCCTTTGCCCCTTTAAAAAGTGTTTTCTTCGAAGGCATGGATGTCTTTTTCTGAAATGAATCATCCCTTTGACAAACCTGAACATATTATGATTATCCTTCAAAAGACGCCAATCCAACCAGTTAAGTTCGTTGTCCTGACACCAGGCATTGTTGTTTCCCTTCTGACTACGTAAGACTTCGTCACCAGAAAGGAGCATGGGCACACCAATAGAAGTCAAAAGGATTGCCATAAAGTTTTTCGCCTGACGAGCCCTTAACTCCACCACCTCTTTATCAGAAGTTTCTCCTTCAACCCCATAGTTACAACTAAAGTTTTCATCGATTCCATCCCTGTTTCCTTCTCCATTTGCCTCGTTGTGCTTTCTTTCATAACTAACAAGGTCCCAAAGGGTAAAACCGTCATGACAAGTAACAAAATTTATACTGTTGAAAGGTGCCCTACCTGTTGGCTCATAAAGATCGCTACTGCCACTAATTCTAGTTGCCACTTCGCCAACAAACCCTTTATCCCCCCGCACAAACCGCCGAATAACATCCCTATACATCCCGTTCCACTCTTGCCACCTGTAGCCTGGGAAACCTCCTACCTGATACAGACCTCCTGCATCCCAGGCCTCGGCAATAAGATGCACCTTAGACAGGGCACGCGAAAACTCGAGACTCCATATCACAGGGGCATGATGCATTGGATTTCCATCCTCACCCCTGGCCAAAACACTTGCAAGATCAAACCTGAAACCATCTATATGGAAGTATTTGACCCAGTACTCAAGGCATTCAATTATAAAGAAGGTAACTTGTGGATGATTACAGTTGACTGTATTTCCACAACCTGTGAAATCTTTGTATTTTCTTTTATCTAGCGGGTCTAAGTGGTAGAATTCTCGATTGGAAAGCCCCTTAAAATTGATTACAGGCCCATCTTCTCCACCCTCTGTCGTATGATTGAAAACTACATCCAATATTATCCCAATACCAGCCTTGTGTAGTGCCTTCACCATGTCCCTGAATTCATTCATGCAATCAGGCCGTAATGAATCTTTGAAGTAGGTTGGATGCAGTGCAAAAAAACTGTGAGGACTGTATCCCCAATAGTTCTTAAGACCAAGTTTCCTTACTCCCTCTGGGACATCTTGTTCATCAAAGGCCATAACAGGAAGTAACTCCACGTGTGTGACACCAAGTTCCTGCAAGTAGGGAATTTTTTCAATAATGGCCGAAAAAGTCCCTGGATTCTCTACCTTGGATGAAGGATGCCTGGTAAAGCCCCTCACATGCATTTCATAAATGGTCGCATCTTGAGGAGGAATTTCTGGCATGGAAACACCTTCCCAATCATAATGGTCAAGACAGTGCGGAACTATAGCCTTTATGGGTTGGGCAAGCACATTTATTTTCGCTTCTTCTCTTTGCCAAAAACCATCGAATACAACTCTTGCCCATGGATCCAAAAGCTGTCTTTTCTTGTTGAACCTAAAGCCTGAAACCCTAGTATCATCAGGCCCATCTGCTCTCCAGGTGTAGGCCATGCCAGGAGTGACGCCCTCAACGAAAATATTCCAAAAGTAAAAATCCCTATTTTCATGTGGATCCAAAGGGATTACTTCAATGGGAGATAATGACTGTGGAGACTCATACAACAAAAGCTCTACACTCGTTGCATGACGAGAAAATATACAAAAGTTTGTTCCTTGTTTCATGCAGGTGGCCCCAAGAGGATACCTGCTTCCCTTTCTAGTCTGAAAGCTTGCCATATCAACGCCTTTATTGTGAATGGGACTGCAACGTAAAGCGCAGTCTTAATATACATTAATTGATTTTGTTATTAAGGATTTCCCCAACCTTATTGAAGAATATTCAAGGCATGATATACAAGCAAGCAGCTATAGACAACAAGTATAATAGAAGTAGCCCTTACTGCGATAGAGTGTTTATAGAATACGGCCAAAATACAAATACCAGGTAGGGTAAGGACTGTTTTTACAATGAGCGCCTTTTCATATTCTAAGCTGTGAAAAAAAGGGGCAAGAATAGGATTGAGTTCCAGACCTCCTCGTGTAACTTGAAAGAGCGTTAGAAAGTAATCGGCAAAAG
>JAMOUE010000141.1 GCA_027068235.1 Deltaproteobacteria bacterium
CTTGGCCCAGGCCAAGGACTTGCCAGAAGGATTCTTGGCATGGTGGAATATATGTTGATATTTTGGCGATATCCAAAAAGCCTGTTGTACGGTTTGGGGCTTTCGCTTCTACTGCAGCTTTGTGGTATGACTGGGGCCTATTTACTTGGGCAAGGGCTTGATATTGGCGTGGGTTATGGATTTTATTTGAGTGTTTTGCCTATCATTGCAGTGCTGACTGTGTTACCTATCAGTTTCAGTGGGCTTGGAGTTAGAGAAGGTGGTTTTGTGTTTTTTTTCCAGCTTAAAGGGGTTCCCATAGAGAAGGCAGTGGCATTGAGCCTTAGTGTCTTTGCCATTCAAGCTGCTGCTGCCCTTATAGGTGGAATCGGTTATATGGCAGGGGTTCACAAAGAGGCTATGGGTGAAGGTTAGGGATAGATATGGAGCTTGCTCTCTTGGGGCAGAATAATATTGCTAAGGTAGCCAAAAGAGAACTTGGCCAGTTTGCTCTATTCATATTCCTAGTGGCCCTTGTGAGGCTGTCTTTTTTGGCATTTTCCCCTTTAGAGCTTTCACCAGATGAGGCATACTATTGGGATTGGTCAAGAAGGCTTGCATGGGGCTATTACAGCAAGCCTCCCATGGTGGCCTGGCTTATGGCCCTTTCCACCTGGCTTCTTCCTGTATCGGAATTTGCCGTTCGTTTGCCTGCTGCATTACTTAGCATATTCACCACCATTGCCATATACTTTACAGGTAAAAAGGTTGCAGGCCACAATGCTGGTATTATTGCAGCCCTTTCATACTGCGGAACCATAGGAGCTGCGGTAGCCGGCTTTATAATGACCATCGACGCCCCTCTTCTATGTTTTTGGGCATGGACGCTCTTTTTTTTGTGGCTTGCCGTTGATGCTTGGTACCAGGGAAAGGCCAATACATCTGTGATCTTTTGGATGATGGCAGGGGTATTTTGCGGCCTTGGCCTTTTGTCAAAACAGACAATGGTTGCGCTTAGTGGTGCCACAGCCATTTTTTTGATGGCAACTAGCCAAAACCGAAGGCTTCTTGGCTTTAAAGGCCCTTATCTATTCTATGTCTTGCAGGCCCTTATGCTTCTTCCATTTCTTTGGTGGAACTATAATCATGGTTGGATAACCTTTGTCCATACTGCCCACCATTTTGAACAGTCGGAGAAGACACCGCTGTTTCGGCTGGATACTTTTTTTGAGCTTCTCGGTACGCAGGCCGGCTTAGTTACACCTTTGCTTTTTATTGTACTACTTTGCTGTAGTATCTGTACGGTGATACTGCTCATCAAAAAAAGGTCTTTTTCCAAAGATGATAAGGGCTCCTATGACCTCATGGCCCCTTTACTTTTTCTACTCTCTGGTCTTTTGCCCCTTGTTGCAGTATTCATTTTGAGTTTAAAGCAGCGCATAAACGCCAACTGGCCTGCTCCCTTTTACATCTCCTTGAGTATCCTAATGGGGCTTTGGTTAGGCAGATTTTTCCACTATGAGCCAGCCTCTATATGTCAGCAGTGCAAGAAGGCTTTCAGGCCAGCAATTGCGTTTGGTCTGATACTTGTAACCATACTTTATGCCCTTCCCTTTATTTTTGTCCATACCTCCTTGTCTGGATCTAAACTAGATCCTACAGTAAGGCTTAGGGGGTGGAAGCAGTTGGCAAGGGAGGCGGATGTTTTGTTGTCTGAAATGGCTGGGCAGGGCAGATGTTTTGTGGTTGCAAGAAGACGTCAGACCGTTAGCGAGTTGGCATTTTATATGGCCGGACATCCAATGGTTTACAGGTGGAACGGGGTAAAAAGGAGGGTCAAGAGCCAGTATGAGCTTTGGCCTGGACCAAGTGATAAAATAGGATGGAATGCACTGGTTATCGTGGATGCTCATAAAAAGCTTGACGGACTTGATAGTTGTTTCAGATCATTCAAGTTTTTAAAGCAGATAAAGATCCGTCTTGGAGAGAAAAGAACCAGGGTCTTCAATGCCTATTGGGGATATGAGCTTGAAAAATGGACACACAGCTAGAATATATATTCCAATTTTTGCATCAGTTAGATGTTAAACTCTTTTTTCTTATAAATCAGACACGTAGTCACTTTCTTGACATGGTGATGGTTACTGTGTCTGATTTTGGTTTTTTTGCACCTTTTATAGCGGCCTTCATATTGTATAGGCTTGTAAAGGGAAGCAACAGGGAAAGGGTTATGTGGATAATAGGGATTGTGGCTATTGTTACAAGTGATGCCCTTTGTGCACGTGTGCTTAAACCCCTTGTTGGTCGAATGAGGCCCTATGTCAGCCTTGATAATGTATTCTTATATAAGTCTGGCAAGTGGATAGTAACAAATCCTGCCTTTCGTTCGTCTGTAAAGAAAAGTCTGTCGTGGCCTTCATGTCATTCTACCAATATGTGGACCGCAGCTTTTTATATCTACGGGTGGAAAAAGATATACGCCATTCCCGTGTTTGTACTGGCTTTTTTGGTCAGTTACTCACGGATATATCTTGGTGTTCATTATCCTTTTGATTGCATTGGAGGGTTATTTATAGGTTTGGCCTGGGGTTCCCTCCTTGTGCTGATAGCCAAAAAGATGATAGATTTATTAAGTGACGTTTGTTAGTTCCATTTTTTATAGAAATGATAAGATAACCTTAATTGTATTATTGGATTTACAAAAAAGATTACTTTTTTATTGCTGCTGTCATTGCGAGCGAAGCAGTCCCCCAACGAAGGGGCTAGTGGGAAAAGTAGAGATCGCAACGGCGGCTGGGCCACCTTAACGATGACAGATTATGTCATCTAAAAATAAGAGCTTTCTGTAATATTAGTCAAAATTTTCATTATTCATTCAGGAGGTGAGGTTATGAGTGAGTATTCAAAGGATTATC
>JAMOUE010000142.1 GCA_027068235.1 Deltaproteobacteria bacterium
TGCCAAGTCCAAGAACTCTAGAGGGCTCTGTAACCTGATTGGAAATTACCGATACGGCCCCAGGCTCTTCCACTTGTGCCGCTGCAACAAGCCTAGGATCATTAATCAAATCGGTGTTAACTGTTATATCGTTTGCCCCTGAACCTGTAAAAAAACCGTTTATACCAAGGGCCATTAGCACGTTTGAGCTATCTTTTCCAAAGGCAAAACCAGAAACAGAATTCTCATCCACACCAACAACAAGGGCACCATTCAATATCCTGGCATTCAAACCATTGATATTGTCTATCTGTGTAGCAAGATCATCCAAGGTGGTGCTAGAATCTATGTTCAGAACAACGGGTTCGTTTACCTGATCTGTATTGCTATCCTGATCTATGACATCTCCGTTAACGTCATAGACCCAAAGCTCTATGGTGCCATCAGTAATGTCTTCTGAAAACTCAAGGCCAGATGCCTTAGACTGAAGGGGTTCGTTTTCATTCAAGACCGCATTACTTGCCGTGGTCTCTTTAAGAGGAATAAGCCCCACTCCCTGGGAATGCTGCCCGTTAACCTCTTTGATAAGCTGCTTGGCAATCTGATTGAGTTGCTCAGTATAACTTAGAGGGTAATTGTTATCGAACTTCCCTAAATCAAGCCCAGTTATATCGCCAGAGATACCATCTATCTGAAAAGAAATAGGATAATCGCCTGGATTGATATCCTCGATTTTGATCCTGCCATCTTCAGTAGTGGAAACCTCGACGTTACCATTGAAACTGTTCTCTATGAAGGCAGCAAAGTCACGGATGGTTCCAGTGACCCCGTCTCCATCCACATCATCGTTGCTGTCGTAGGTACCACTTATACCAGCTCCTGATTGATCCGTGCCTGAAAAGGCTATGGAGAACTGACCTGTTACATTTACGCCATCAATATCAGCAAAAGCTGTATCAAGATGAATTGACTCATTGCCTGCTGTATTGACAACCGAATTTGTTATCTCCGTAACATCTCTAGGCCTCAACTTAGACTTGATATCTAGCCATCCGCCCAATTCTCCACTTGATATATCAATCTCACTAAGTTCAAATTTTTGCCCATTGGAACCAAGCCACGTAACGTTTCCATTTTCTACCTTAAGCTCCCACGCCTTGTCGTCTTCCACCAGTGGACTTCCTTGGCCAATCATTATGGTATAGGAGCCTCTGTCCGTTTCAAAGTAGCGCACGTTTGCAAGTTCAGACAGACGTTTTAGCAACTCGTCCCTTTGATCCCTAAGGTCGTTTGCTGAATGATGTCCCGCCTCAGCAGAAACAATTTGAACATTCAGCTCGGCTATTTGTTTTGAGATATGATTTATATCTTCAACATTTGCCTGGATATTGATATCAATATCCTTGGAAAGGGTCATAAGGTTGTGATACTTGTCCCTAATTGCCTGGGAAAGCATTGTGGCACGCTGCAAAAGAGTTGTCCGTTCGGCAGTGCCCTCTGCGTTGTTTGCCAAGTCGTCCCATCCCTGCCAGAAGTCTTCCAGCAAGCCATTCAAGCCGTTATCTTCCACCTCGTTAAAAAGCGACTCAACATTCTTTAACCCTGAAAGTCTTGTTTCAAGGCCACTAAGCTCTGAAGTCTTTGAAAACAATGTAGATGTAATAAATCTATCGTAGGCCCTTGTGACCTCGATTGCATCGACGCCATTTCCAAGAGGGCCAATAAATGTAGGGGTTGGATCTTTGGCAGAAAGTGTAACGTTCTGTTTTGAATAACCAGGCGTATTAACGTTAGAAATGTTGTGTCCAACTGTTTGCAGGCTTGTCTGCTGGGCCAAAAGCCCTACCTTTGCAATGTTGAGAAGATTTGTAAGTCCACTCATGGTCTCTTCTCCTTAGGCATTACCCCTGGCCTGGCTCTGATACATTGCAAGACCATTTTTCAGGCTTGCTGAGCTGAGATTCAATCTTGAAAAGTGGGACGGTTTGGTAAAATGGCTGACATTCTTTTTGATGCTTTTTTCTGGACCATAGGTAGGTGTTTTTCTAAGCCCTGCTCCAGAAAGTATGCTTGAAAGCTCGTGAAAAAATCCAAGCCTCTCTCTTATCCAATAAGAAATCCTGTTGTTTGTTATGAGTACCAGTTGTCTGAAGTAGTCTCGTTTTCTAAGTTGAAGAAGTAACCGCCTGGCCTCGTTACTAGGCATAACTTGCCTAATTGCATCCCAAAGTTTATTAGGACCTTTTTCACAAGAATCTGGGATAAAAGACATGAACAAACTCTTTAGCTCTCTTTCCCTGTCCTTAATCCTGTCGCTCAACTCCTGCTTTATCCTCGATATCTTTATAAGGCGTGCAAGATCATTCTCTAAAAGCACCTTCCATTCTGCCTGAAGCACCATGTCCATACGCTCCCAAAGTTCACAAACCTTGCAAAGCTCTTCCAAAAGTTCGGTGTGGACATCTGTTTTTCTCTCTTCCACCATTGCAATCCTGCTCTTTAGCCTTTCGGTATTTTTGCCTTCAACCATGACTTGCCTCACTTTATATTCTGCCTCGACAGGTATTCAAAAAACATCTGTCCAATGCCTATCCCATTACCTTTTTCAGCCACCTCTTGAGCAAGGTGCTGATCAAAAAGGGTGGTATAGATGTCTTGTTGCAAGGTCTTTGGAAACAGACCCGAACTTGGAATGGACTTTCTCATCTCTTTCAGCATCATATTGATAAAAAGGGACTCAACACCTTGGCAGGCCTTTTTAAGTTTGTCAGGATCTGTAGAATTAAGACCTTTAACTCCATTTGATGCTCCAAGCTGTTGCACTGCATTTGTTACTGCAACCTGACTATCTATCTTCATCATTTTCACCTTAAATCACCTGTAAATCTGCCTGCAGGGCC
>JAMOUE010000143.1 GCA_027068235.1 Deltaproteobacteria bacterium
CAATGAATACTCAGGTATATCTTCTGGTGTCTCGCCTCTGGAAAATTGTGCTTCAAACTGTTTTTTGGCCTTATCCGCTGCTTCTGGACCGTGATAACGTGCTACTAATTCAAAGGCCAGTTGTGATTTTACATCCTTTGGATGTAAAACCCCCTTTTGAATATCTTGTTTTAGGCCTTCTATCTCTTTCAAAGACCTAGAACTAAGGAGTTCATAATAGCGAAACATGAGCTCATCTGATATGGACATCAGCTTACCGAACATCGAATTTGGTTCTTCTGTAATCCCTACATAATTACCAAGGGACTTACTCATCTTATTGACACCATCTAGGCCTTCGAGCAAAGGCATGGTGAGTACTACTTGAGGTTCTTGCCCATATTCCTTTTGGATATGACGCCCCACCAATAAATTGAATTTTTGATCAGTGCCCCCAAGTTCGACATCTGCTTTCAGGGCCACAGAATCATAGCCTTGAATTAACGGATAGATAAATTCGTGGATGGCTATGGGCCTTTGTTGCTGAAATCTCTGTTTAAAATCTTCTCGTTCTAACATTCTCGCCACTGTGTACTTTGCACAAAGACGAATCATATCAATGGATGGCATCTCCTTCATCCATTTACTGTTAAATGCAATCTCCGTCTTGTCAGGATCGAGGATCTTAAATATCTGTTCTTTATAAGTCGCCGCATTTTCCAAGACTTGCTCTGGTGTAAGAGGAGGCCTTGTCTCTGACTTTCCAGTTGGATCTCCAATAAGGCCGGTAAAATCACCAATTAAAAATATGACATGATGCCCAAGTTCTTGAAAATGTCTCATCTTTTGGATAAGAACGGTGTGTCCTAAATGAAGATCAGGTGCGGTGGGATCAAAACCAGCTTTGATGCGCAGTGGTCTATTTTCAGCAATAGACTTTTCTAACTTTTTTTTGAGTTCCTCCGGTGATATTATCTCGACTGCGCCTCGATTAATTAACTCTATTGATTTTTCAATATCTTTTTCCATTGTTTCTTACCTGATCCCTATTACTTTGCATAATCAACGGCTCTAGTCTCTCTAATGACTGTCACCTTAATCTGCCCTGGATATGTCAATTCGCTCTCTATTTTTTTAGTTATATCCCGACATAACATGGCAGCTTCCGAATCGGAAATAGATTCACTGTCTACCACTATACGTATTTCACGTCCAGCTTGAATGGCAAAGGATTTTTCCACTCCACTAAAGGAGGTTGCAATCCGCTCCAAATCCTCCAGACGTTTTACATAACTCTCCAGCATCTCTCTACGTGCTCCAGGACGAGCACCCGAAAGCGCATCTGCAGCCTGTACCAAAACAGCCAAGACAGACTCTGGCTTTACGTCTTCATGATGAGCTGCAATGGCATGAATGACATCCCTTGGCTCACCATACTTCTTAGCAAGATCGGCCCCTATTATGGCGTGAGAACCCTCAACTTCATGATCAACAGCCTTTCCTATATCGTGAAGCAGCCCTGCCCTTTTGGCCTTTTTAACATCAATACCTAACTCCGCAGCCATAATTCCACAAAGAAATGCCACTTCAACAGAATGCTGAAGTACATTTTGTGCATAACTAGTACGAAACTTTAGTTTTCCAAGAAGTTTAACAAGTTCAGGATGAATTCCATATACCCCTACATCAAAAGTAGCCTGTTCACCTGCTTCCCGAATAGCGGCATCAATCTCTTTTTCAACCTTACGCACTACCTCTTCAATCCTGGCGGGATGTATTCTTCCATCTAGAACAAGTCTTTCAAGAGCTACCCTTGCAACCTCTCGCCTGACAGGATTGAACCCCGAAAGTAAAACCGCTTCTGGAGTATCATCAATAATGATATCTATACCTGTAGCCGCCTCTATGGCCTTGATATTTCTGCCTTCTCGGCCAATTATCCTGCCTTTCATCTCCTCATTTGGCAGGGCAACTACTGAAACTGTTCGTTCAGCAACATACTCTCCAGCATATCTGGCAATGGCCAAAGCAATGATTTCCATTGCCCTTTTGTTTGCCATATCTTTTGTTTCTGTCTCTATCTTTCTCAGCAACTTGCCTGCTTCTTGTCTCACCTCAGCTTCAAAACTCTTCAATAACTGCTCTTTTGCCTCATCCTTAGACATCCCTGAAATCTGTTCGAGTTTTTCTCTTTGCGCGCTTATTAATGATTCAATCTCTTTTTCTTTGACCTGCAGCTTGCTCTCTGTTGACTGAATGCGTTTTTCCTTTTCAAGAAGTTCAATCTCTTTAGTATCAACAAGCTCCTTCTTTTTCTCTATCTGCTGTTCTCTTTGGAGTAGCCTCTTCTCCAGGCTCCTCAACTCCTTCCTGCGCTCTGCAACATCTCGTTCTGCTTCTTTTCTTAGTTGAAGGGCTTCTTCTTTTGCCTGCACCTGGGCTTCTTTAAGAAGCCTTTTGGCCTCAGCTTCTGCCTCTCTTTTTAAGCGCGCGGCTTCTTCTCTATCTTCGCTTGTTTTCTTGGAAAAAATCGTTTTTGCAATACCAAACCCCACGGCCCCGCCAATGGCTGCAAAAAGTATGAGTAAAAAAATCGTTGTTACATTTATCATGTGTGGCCTCCAAACAGGATTATAGTGCCACACCCCATCTTCATTTTTTATATGTGAAACGGATAATTGGGTGAGATTAATAGGGAGGAAACATAAGCCCTAAAAAAAGCTGGTACACAATGGCTTCAAGGCCAGTCATCATAATTGATAAAAAACCTAGAAAAATTTTATATATCTAAAATCTGCAAATAGCAGAATTACGTTTTTTTATCTCAACCAATATCCGTTTATATAATTGACCCAGACGGGGTTATAGCAACCAAAAACCCCGCCGTGCCGTGTAGCTGAGTCTATTGAACCTGAGCGAACTCAGGTGGGTGTCATATCCGCTTCTGACGGAAAAGGCTGTTCTCCTTTTCCATTCATCCACGGAGGGACGACTCCCTTGTACGGGGTGTTGGCTCAACAAACTATCAGCTTAACACGCACACAGCAGGGAAATGCTGTGTTAAAAATTATAACATATCAATCTTTTTTTTCCACTGGCTGACTATCTATTTTTACGTTCAATTCCTTTAATTTTAAATTAAGATCTTCTTCCAGTTTTACGAGGCCTTTTTTTAAATAAAAATATTCTTTACCTAGACTCATGGCTATTAGCACCATTTGCCTGGCTGGCGGCAAAGAAGAATATTTTTGTTCAATTTCAGCCGCTTTTTGTTCGACAAATGTTGCTACTTCCTGCAAATCAATATCAGGCTCATCACCTTGTAGCTCATAAACATTACCAAGGAGCCTAAGTTTGAACTTTTGCAACACTATCTTTCTCGCAAATGACCTTACTCAGTAAATTCGAGATGGGCCTCTTCAGAGGATGCTTGATCGTGCTGGTCTAGCTGACCGCCATCATCCTTGGAATGCCCAATAACCTGTCCGAGCTTGTCTAAAATCTGCTCAACGCGACTATTCACCTCTGACCTATCATTCTCAAGGGCCTCTATTTTGGAATTTAGGTCTGCAATCTGCGACTGCTGATCCTCAACTTGTTCCTGGAGATTTCTCTTTTCTTCTTCAAGGTTACCAATGTATTCAAGAAGACTTTCAATTTTTTGTTCCAATACAGATATAACTTCCAAACCGCTCATAAAAGGCTGCTCCTTTCTTTAATTCAATCTTACTATTTTAAATACTTCCCATTTATTACCTGGGTATAGGGAGGTACATTTGCTCCTGATGGAATATCTGCGTTCTCTAAGTAGGAAAAGGCCCCTATCTTAGCACCTTGGCCAATCACAGTTTGTCCTGCAAGGATACAGTTAGGACAAATGGTAACATCGTTGTCAATGGAGACTGTATCCTCTATGTATATAGTAGATGGCATGGAAAGTGTCACACCACGGTCCATATGCCTAGAGCGAATTCTATTGAGCAAG
This sequence comes from Deltaproteobacteria bacterium, assembly GCA_027068235.1. GTDB lineage: Bacteria > Desulfobacterota > Dissulfuribacteria > Dissulfuribacterales > QOAL01 > JAADCZ01. Next base: position 3,965 of record JAMOUE010000143.1, read on the forward strand.
ATCGCCTCTGCATCTGCAAGCTGACTTCTAGAGTTTACGCCTAATGCCTCTTCTTCCGTAGCCAAGCAAAACGCTCCAACCTTGTGACCCTTCTGTCTGGCCAATTCCACAGTATCCGTAAGATAAAATTCCCCTTGGGCATTATTACAGCTTAACTTTGTAATCAATTGGCACAATAATGGAATTTTAACTAAATATACGCCTGTATTAACCTCCTGAATGGATCTCTGTTCGTTTGTGGCATCTTTTTCCTCAACTATACCAAGAAAATCCCGATGTTCATCTCTCAATATACGCCCATAACCAGTGGGATCAGAGAACGCTGCAGACAATATAGACAGCTCATTGTTTGCATCTTGATGCTCGCGTATAAATCTAGTTAATGTCTTATGGGTAAAAAGAGGAGTGTCTCCACATAAAATCAAAAGATCCCCTTCTCTTTTTTTAAGACTTTGTTCAGCGCACATTACAGCATGGCCGGTTCCCAACTGTTCTTCTTGAATCACAAATTCGCAATCATCGTTTGAAAATTCACTTTTAACCATTTGGGCCCCGTGACCAACGACAACTATTATATCATTTACACCAATATTATCTAAGAGATCGATAACATGTCTAAGCAGGGGCTTACCCAAAAGGGAATGCAATACTTTTGGTAAGGCGGACTTCATCCGCGTTCCTTTGCCAGCCGCAAGTATTAATGCAGTAGGATTATTTTTACTCATAGCCATATAATGCTATATAAAAAAGAAAAGGCAAGCCCCAAGGCTTGCCTTTTCTCCCCTCCCCATAATATATGTTTGTCTTATGTTAACTTGCCAGCAACCTTCAATCTAGCTAAGGCACGCGCCATAGCAGCCTTCGCCCTGGCAATATCGATATCCTCACGACCGCTTGCTGCCTCTTGAAGACGTTTCTCAGCTCTCTCTTTGGCACGTAATGCACGATCAACATCTATATCGTCGGCAATTTCAGCTGCCTCAGCCAATACTGTCATTCTATTGTCTGATACCTCAACGAAACCGCCGCTTACAGCCATTCTGACCTGATTTCCGTCTTTCTCGTAGTGCATTTCACCAATTGTTAAGGTAGAAAGTATTGGTGCATGATTAGCCATTACACCAAACGCACCCTCAGTGCCCGGCACGGTGCAAAGATCTACCTGATCACTAACAACAAGTTTAGTGGGCGTAACTACTTCTAAATTGAGTTTGTTCGCCATTTTTACACCTTATTTATGACTTTTGGGCCTTTTCTACGGCCTCTTCAATAGTACCTACCATATAAAATGCCTGTTCTGGCAGCTCATCATGCTTTCCATCAAGGATTTCTCTAAATCCTCTCACTGTCTCTTCCACCTTTACATATTTACCTGGTATACCAGTAAATGTTTCAGCAACGTGGAATGGTTGAGACAGGAATCTCTGAATCTTCCTAGCCCTTTGAACAGTGATTTTATCCTCGTCAGAAAGTTCGTCCATACCAAGAATTGCAATAATATCTTGGAGGTCTTTATATTTCTGCAATGTCTGCTGGACCTCACGAGCAGTCTGATAATGCTCTTCACCAAGTACATTAGGATCAAGGATTCGAGATGTAGAGTCAAGAGGATCCACAGCAGGATAGATTCCGAGCTCAGCAATCTGCCTCGAAAGAACAACTGTACCGTCAAGGTGAGCAAATGTTGTTGCAGGAGCCGGGTCTGTCAAGTCGTCAGCAGGCACGTAAACACATTCAACAGCAGTAATGGACCCCTTGGTGGTTGATGTAATACGTTCCTGCAATGCACCGAGGTCTGTAGCAAGGGTTGGCTGGTAACCAACAGCTGAAGGAATACGGCCAAGCAACGCCGAAACCTCAGAACCTGCCTGCGTAAAACGGAAGATGTTATCGATAAAGAAGAGCACGTCCTGACCTTCTTCATCACGGAAATACTCTGCAGCTGTCAGACCTGTAAGACCTATTCTAGCCCTTGCTCCTGGTGGCTCTGTCATCTGACCGTAAACCAGTGCTGCCTTAGGAAGAACGCCCGACTCTTTCATTTCTAAGTAAAGGTCGTTTCCTTCACGAGTTCTTTCACCAGCACCACAGAAAACAGAGATACCACCGTGCTGCATAGCAATGTTATGAACCATTTCCATCATGATAACGGTCTTACCACATCCAGCACCGCCGAACAGCCCCATCTTTCCACCTCTGGGGAATGGAACCAGCAAGTCGATAACCTTGATACCAGTTTCAAGAACGTTAACTGTTGTATCCTGCTCAACAAAGGCCGGTGCCTTTCTATGAATAGGATACATAGTGTCAGACTTGATGGGGCCTTTACCATCCACAGGCCATCCAACCACGTTCATAATCCTACCCAAGGTTGGCTCACCAACAGGAATCTTAATGGGTGCCCCTGTATCTTTAGCTTCCATACCACGGACCAAACCGTCAGTGGTATCCATAGCGATACACCTACATATATTATCACCTAGGTGCTGAGCAACTTCTATGTACAGATTGTCCGGCTCATCACTAATGGCCGGGTTTGAAACTAATAGGCCGTTCAAAATGGCGGGCAGTTGTCCTGGCTCAAATTCCACGTCTACAACCGGCCCAATGACCTGTACTATTTTTCCAATATTTGCCATTTGTTCCTACCTCCCACAGGGTATTAACCCAAACTTTTTATTTAAACTTTCCTAACCCTTTAATGCCTCAGCTCCACCGACGATGTCCATAAGTTCTGCCGTGATGGATGCCTGACGTGCCTTGTTATAGGCCAGGGTCAATTCATTTATCATATCAGAACACGCCCTTGTTGCGTTATCCATAGCCGTCATACGTGCTGCCTGCTCACTGCAAGCGGTTTCCAGCATGGCGGCCATTATTTGCACATTAACAAACATGGGCATCAGTATTCCCAAAATCTCCTCTGGTGCCGGTTCATATATATATGTAGCCTTTGGCCCACTTTCCTCTTCACCAGAATCGCCCTCGGCCAAATCAATGGCACTTATTGGAACGATCTTCTTGAAAGTTGGCTTCTGCGTAACCACATTTACAAATCTACCGTATAACAGATGAACCTCATCTATATGGCCATCCAAGAAAAGGCGGATACACTCTTGCCCTGCCTTTCTGGCATCAACCATTTCCACTCTGGCCATACAGTCTGTGATCTCAATAGGCACTTCTACATCGGTCTTTGAAAAATACTGATGACCTTTTCTGCCAATACAACCGACAGCCACCTCTTTCCCTTCAGACTTTCTCTCATCAATAAATTGCTCTGCTGCTGCTATAATATTTGCATTAAAAGCGCCGCAAAGTCCTCTATCAGAGGTGACAACCAAGACCATGGATTTTTTGATTTCTCGTTCTTCCATCAAGGGAAAGGCATTGGGATTGGCAGTTGAAGCCAGCTGTCCCATTACCCCAGAGAACTTACCTGCATATGGCCTAAACTCCTCCATACGCTCTTGGGCACCGCGGAACTTAGCCGCAGCCACCATATTCATGGCCTTGGTAATCTGCTCGGTCTTTTTAATACCCGTTATTTTTAGTTTTATGTCCTTTAAAGACGCCATTTATCTCGTCCCCTTATAGGTTACGTGCGGTTTTAAACTGTGATATACATTCAGCTATCGCATCCCTCATCTTTTTATCAAGGGAATCTGAGATCTCCTGCCTCTCCTTTAGCTCTTCATAAATCTGAGGATACTTCTGCTCCACAAAGTCATACAGTTCTTTTTCAAAGTCCTGTATTGCTGAAACTGGTAACTCATCTAAAAGACCCTTTGTTCCAGCAAAGAGAACCAATACCTGTTTCTCCATTGGAAGAGGATTGTACTGTGGCTGTTTAAGCAGTTCCACTAGGCGCTCACCCCTACGGAGCTGTTTCTGCGTAGCCTCATCCAAGTCACTTCCAAACTGAGCAAATGCTGCCAGTTCCCTGTACTGAGCGAGATCCAACCTCAAGGTACCAGCAACCTGCTTCATGGCCTTAACCTGGGCTGCACCACCAACCCTTGAAACTGACAGACCAACGTTAACAGCGGGACGGATACCAGCAAAAAAGAGGGATGGTTCCAAGTAAACCTGACCGTCAGTAATAGAAATAACGTTGGTAGGAATGTATGCAGAAACGTCTCCCTGTTGGGTTTCAATGATTGGAAGAGCCGTCAAGCTTCCTGCTCCAAGGTCATCGTTTAGCTTTGCTGAACGCTCTAGCAAACGAGAGTGATTATAAAAGATGTCACCTGGATATGCCTCACGTCCTGGAGGACGCCTGAGAAGAAGTGAAAGCTCACGGTATGCAACAGCCTGCTTGGAAAGGTCATCGTATATAATAAGTGCATGCTTTGCGTTATCACGGAAATATTCACCCATTGCTGTTGCTGCAAAGGATGACAGATACTGCAATGATGCCGGCTCACTAGCACTACTTGCAACAACTGTGGTGTACTCCATGGCGCCGGCCTTTCTAAGGGCCTCAACAACTAGTGCAACAGTTGCCTGCTTCTGACCAACAGCATTATAGATACAATATACATCGGTCTCTCTTTGAGCGATGATAGCATCAACACCGATTGCGGTTTTACCAATCTGACGGTCACCGATGATGAGCTCCCTCTGACCCCTTCCAACTGGAGTCATGGCGTCAATTGCCTTCAAACCTGTGTAGCATGGCTCATGCACTGGCTTCCTATCAATAACACCAGGGGCCTTCATCTCAATCCTGCGGAATTCGGTGGCATTGATAGGACCTTTACCGTCAATAGGATTACCAAGAGCATCAACGACCCTGCCCAGCATACACTCACCAACAGGAACCTGAGCAATCTTACCTGTACGCTTTACCTGGTCGCCCTCTTTGATCTGGGAGCAATCTCCCATAACAGCGACACCGACGTTGTCCTGCTCTAGGTTAAGGGCGATGCCCATGATTCCACCAGGGAACTCCAAGAGCTCCATGGTCATACAGTTGCGCACGCCGTAGACACGGGCAACGTTGTCACCGACTGACAGAACCGTACCGGTTTCTGCCAAGTCTACGCTCTTTTCAAACTCTTCAATCTTCTTCTTTATTATATCGCTGATTTCGGATGCGTTTATCTGTGCCATTATCCTATTTCACCCCTCCCTATAGATTCTTTAAAGCCTTCAAGCTGGCTTTTTATACTGCCATCCCAGACCTTGTCGCCAACCTTTGCAATGACCCCACCAATAATGTCAGGGTCCTCAAAGGCCTCCAATACAACTTGCTTACCAGTAAGCTCTGAAAACGCCTTCTGCATCTTTTTCTGCAGATCCTTTTTCAGGGGCACCGCCGTAATAACCTTGGCGCGAACGATACCCATCTCTTCATCCATAAGCTCCTGATAAGCATCTGCGATAAGGCCTAAATAGTGGATCCTATTGTTTTGAACGAGGATCCTCAAAAAGTTGGCCATGGTCTTCTCAACACCTGCGGCCTTAATCAGCTCCTCAACAATCTCCTGCTTAACATCCAACCCTACAACAGGACTTTCTAGGGCGGCTTCTATGTCAGGATTTGCCTTGAGGAACTCATTTAGAGCCTGTAAGGTCTCATTAAAGGCCTGCAGCTTATCCTCCTCTTTGCCAGCGGCAAAGAGCGCCTTTGCATACCTTCTTGCTAATACTGTGCTAATCAATTTTTATGCACCACCCTTTCAAGGTATTCACTGATGAGCTTTGCTTGATCTTGCTCAGTCAGATTTTTCCTTATTATTTCCTCAGCCATCTTTACAGCCATCTCGGCCACCTCTTTTTGAAGCTCAACCTTTGCCTTGGCCAATTCTTGCTGTACATAAAACTCGGCTTGAGATTTAATCCTTTTCGCTGCCGCCTTAGCTTGGGATATTATTGCATCCCTCTCCTTTTCACCTTGGGCCACAAAATTCTCTAAGATACGCTTTGCCTCTTCATCCATTCCAGACAGTTTCTGCTCATACTCCTTAAAGCGAGCTGCCGCCTCTTCCTTCTTTGCCTCAAGCTCCTCGAAAGCCTTTGCAATAGACTCTTGACGCCCCTTTAAACTGTCAGAAATGGGCTTCTTGAGAAACTTAACTAACAGCACGAGCAACAAGGCAAAATTCAAACAATGCCACACAAAATTCATCACCTGCCCACGAGTGAGACCGTGATGAGCGCCATGGCCACCATGCCCTGCCGCAGCCTCATGACCAGCAGCAGCTCCATGGTGAGCACCAGCCTCTTCTGCAGGAGCTACAGCCTCGTGGGCCTGAGCAGGAGAAGCATGTTCTTGCACCATCTCATGAGCAGCCTGAACAGCAGACTCCGCCGACGCAGCCTGATGCTCCTCAGAAAAAGCCGGCGCCGAAAAACAAAGCGCTATCCCTAAACAAACCAGTAGGACAATAGTTATCTTGTTATTCATTAAACAGCCCTCCCAAGCAACTTTTGAGCTATTTCCACTGCAAATGATTCTGCCTTAGCCTGCAACTCCTTCCTGGCAGCATCAATTTGACTGGTAAGCTGGCTCATTAATTCCTCTCTCTTAGCTTCCGCTTCCTTCATACTTTCTTCAAGGAGCTTTTGCTCGAGCTGCTTGGCCTCTTCTTTTAGCTTTTCAAACTCTGCCTTACCAGCCAGCCTTGCTTCGCGCAACTTACGCTCATAATCCTCTACAAGGCTCTTTATCCTGTCTTCAAACTTAACTGCCTCAGCCTCAATGGCGTTCATCTTCTCTCTCCTCTCCCGAAGAATACGCCTAATAGGCTGATAAAGCTTTGAATTGAGGACTACAATTAGAATGAGAACACAAATAATTTCAGCTACGATGGAAAAATCTATGGTAATCATAAGTTCTCCTACCCCGAAGGCTAACCAGCCGTAATTTTAATAAAATAAAAAATGAAGCTTCATTCATTAAATTTTAGAAGTAGCTTTTACATTATTTAAAACGTCCTGTCAACGTCTTTTAAATTATTTTTGGTTGAACTAAACGCCTCTTTTTTCACCCCAAATTACCTTGTGAAGCTGAAGCTGAAGGCGTACGTTCAAGCGATCTTTGAGCATCCATTCAGCCAGTTCGGCTGGAACAATACGGCCATAACATGGCGAAAGAATAACATTTGTGTATAGCCATAGTAATTTAGAGACAATTATCTGAGAACTCCAGATATAATCTTCACGAGAAGTTATAACAAATTTTATTTCATCTGTAACGCCTATATAGCGAAGATTTTTGATTAAGAAACTTTTTTCATGGCCACTGCCAGGGGTCTTCCAATCAACAACCTTTTTTACTGCTCTTGGCACCCGCGCCAAGGAAATGGAGCCATTTGTCTCTAACAAACATATAGCCCCTTTTGAAATAAGCTGCTCCATAAGGGTATAAACTGGTTCTTGGATAAGGGGCTCTCCGCCTGTAAGAAGCA
>JAMOUE010000144.1 GCA_027068235.1 Deltaproteobacteria bacterium
CTCATCGGCAAATACCTCGACTTCTTTTCCAAGGCTTACGGCTCCTCTTATTACACCTAAAGCCGTACCATAACCGCCAGTGGCAAGGGCTCCAGCATTACAGTGTGTGAGGATTCCCTTTGCTTCCATAAGTTCGCCGCCAAATCGTCCCATCTGTATATTGGCTTCCACATCCTGCTTCCATATCGCCAAGGCCTCCTCCACTGCCCTGTCATACATTTCATTCAGATCCAATCCCTCAAGAGCCTTTATCATCCTTCTTAAAGCCCACACCAGATTTACAGCAGTGGGCCTGGCCTTTTGCATCTCTTTGGCAACATCCTTTAAGAACACATTGTGGTCTTTTACCTTGGCCTCGACACACTCATTTACAGCAAGCACCATACCAAAAGCAGCAGTGATACCTATTGCTGGCGCTCCCCTTACAACCATATCGGTTATGCAAGAGGCCGTGTGTTTCCAGTCTCTGCAAAGCAGCCATTTTTCTTCATGGGGAAGAATCCGTTGGTCTAAGAGATAAAAGTGCTCATTTTCCCACTTAAATGGCACTATACAACTGCCAGCCTGCTCCAAAAGCGTAAGGATCTCTTTCATAAAAATCTAAGCCTCATCTAAGAGCCTTTTAAGTAGCTCGTTTACCATTTGAGGATTTGCCTTTCCCTTGGTCTGCCGCATCACCTGTCCGACGAAAAAGCCCATTACCTTTTTCTTGCCACTCTTATACTTTTCTACTTCCTTTGGATTATCATTCAGCACCTGCTCAACAATTGTCAAAAGCGCTGATTCATCGCTGACTTGAGAAAGCCCTTCCCTTTCAACAATTTCAGAAGGACGGCCTCCCTTTTCATATATTTCTTCCAAGATCTTTTTGGCAATTTTACTGCTTATAGATCCCTTTTCTATCAACGAAAGCAGTTCGGCAAGCACATTCGGAGTCACCTTACATGCAGAAAGCTCCTGATCATCTTTCTTTATAAGCTTCAATAGCTCCACCATAATCCAATTACTTACCTTTTTGGCTTTTGGATAGAGCCTAACCGTCTCTTCAAAGTATTCTGCCAAATCAACACTTCCAGTAAGCACCTGGGCATCGTACTCAGGAAGACCATACTCTGATACAAAACGGCTCTTTTTGGCATCAGGCAATTCGGGTAATGAGTTTCTCACCTCATCAAGCCATTCATCGTCAATGCTTATTGGCACAAGGTCTGGATCAGGGAAATACCTGTAGTCATGGGCTTCTTCCTTTCCTCTCATAGAATGGGTAACACCCTTTGACGCATCATACAGCCTGGTCTCCTGTATTACCTCATGACCATCAAGAAGTAGGGCTGTCTGCCTTCTAATCTCATATTCCAAGGCCTTTTGAACATGTTTGAAAGAGTTCATATTTTTGAGCTCGGCCTTGGTGCCAAACTTCGCCTCTCCCCTTGGTCTTAGGCTGATATTTGCATCACACCTGAGGCTACCTTCCTCCATATTGCCGTCACTTATTCCAAGATAACGCACTATCTGCCTTATCTTTCTAAGATAGTTTGCAGCCTCCTCTGGTGTTCTGATATCTGGCTCACTGACTATCTCTATCAAGGGGGTTCCAGTCCGATTAAGATCCACGTAACTAACGGGTCTGGATTCATCATGAATCAGCTTTCCAGCATCGTCCTCCATGTGAATGCGGTTGATTCGTATCCTGCGGATACCTGTTTCCCCCTCTACATCTATCCAGCCATCTTCAGCCAAGGGAAGCTCATATTGGGATATTTGGTAACCCTTTGGAAGATCAGGATAAAAATAATGCTTTCTTGCAAACACATTGATTGTATTTATCCTGCAGTTGGTAGCAAGAGCCATCTTCATGGCATACTCTACGGCCTTTCGATTGAGTACAGGCAAAACCCCTGGCATTCCAAGGCATACAGGGCATGTATGCGTGTTTGGAGGTGCCCCAAACTCTGTGGAGCAGGAACAAAAAATCTTACTCTTTGTCTTAAGTTGAACGTGTACCTCAAGGCCTATGACTGCCTCAAAATCCATGACGCACTCCATTTATTTTTATAACTTTTATGCTTTTCTCTGATGAACTAGGGCGTATGATCATGCCACATGGCCTTTACCTATAAGTAGTGCTTCGCTCTAATCGGCCATGAGAGCACAATTTGTTATCTATCTTGCCCTCCCAGTAACAAATCAAAGTAACTCCCATTTTATGTAGTAATGAGAAAGGCTAACACCTTTTAAAGAAGCATTCAAGAAATCTGCTATTTCCATGATTTTCGACATTATCATTAAAGAATGCCTCTAAAAATATTGCAGGCACAAGGGGCAGCAGTTTCATGACAGAAGCAAAGAAGCCCATTTATTTGACTAAAAATTGGACTAAAAGGAAAAAGGAAGTAAAATTAGCCATAAGTTAAAGAAGGATCACTTTAACAAAAGACCAAGGTTAGATGGTGACTTTTCAACAAAAATTATTAATAAGATACTATATCTTTTTATAAAAAATATTATCGAGGTAGCTTGTCATGGGTGCTAGATCGATTCTCATCCAATATAGAAGATTGAATATATTTATTAAGCTTGGACTTTGGCTCCTTGTTGCCTTTTTACTTTATACTTCATTTGGCTTTTGGGGAGTACCGTGGCTAGTAAAGTACGTTCTTGTCAACAAAGTACCCCAATCCATTCAACGGCAGGTCAAGGTCAAAGAGGTAACATTTAATCCATTCAAACTCTATCTCAAAGTTGATGGGCTTGAGATTGGCTCTAAAGTTAAAGGCAAAAACCTGCTCAATCTTAAAGGGCTGGAACTCGATGTTGAGGCCGCCTCTATCCCCAAAATGGCCTTTATCGTTTCTAAGTTGAAAGTGGA
>JAMOUE010000145.1 GCA_027068235.1 Deltaproteobacteria bacterium
CAAGAGGACGAGCCCTTGGTCTTACGCAACAACTACCTGAGGACGAAAGGCATGCATATCCCCGTTCTTACCTCATGAACAACCTGGCTATCCTTCTTGGAGGACGAGTGGCAGAAGAACTCATATTTGAAGACTACACTACAGGCGCTGGTAACGATATTGAACGTGTCTCCTCCCTTGCCAGAAAAATGGTGTGTGAGTGGGGCATGAGTGACGATATTGGCCCTGTAGCCTTTCAAAAACAGAATGATGAGGTCTTTCTTGGCAGAGACTTTGGCCATGTGCGTGAATACAGTGAAGCCACTGCACTCAAAATAGATCAGGCAATTGAAAAAATCGTCAAAGAAACATATAACAAAACAAAACAGCTACTAACAGATCATATCGAGTGTTTACACCGCCTTGCCCAGGAACTTCTTGAAAAAGAAACTCTGGATGCAAAAGAGATCGATGCAATATTAGTTGTGTGCCAGAAACACGGAAAAGAAGCTCCTGAAGAAAAAGAAGAGGAAAGTGACGGTGCTTCTAAATAAATGACAAACTATGAAATAAAATGTAAAAACCTTGCCTTAAATCCCAATAATCAGACCATTATAATGGGGGTTTTAAATGTAACCCCCGACTCCTTTTCAGATGGAGGACGTTTCCTTACACCAAATTCTATAGAATTACAAACCAAACGCCTTATTGAGCAAGGCGCCCATATAATAGATGTTGGCGGCGAATCCTCCCGTCCTTTTGCCGACCCTGTACCTCTTGACCAAGAACTTGAACGAGTCATTACTGCCATAAAAGCTATAAGGGCCTTTTCAGATATACCCATCTCAGTTGACACGACAAAGGCAGAAGTTGCAAGGCAGGCCCTTCAAGAAGGGGCAGATATCATAAATGATATCAGTGGGTTGAGATTTGATCCGCAAATGACAAAGCTTGTAGCATCTAAAGGTGTTCCAATTGTAATTATGCACATGAAAGGTACACCCAAAGACATGCAGGTAGATCCTTATTATGAAGATGTAGTCTCGGAGATCTACGACTTTTTTCAAGAACGCATAGCTTACTGCCTGCAAAATGGCATCAGTAAACAACAGATAATTCTTGATCCTGGAATAGGTTTTGGAAAGAGATTCCAAGATAACCTCGATATTTTAAACGGTCTTGAAACGTTTTTAGACCTTGATGTTCCTATACTAGTTGGTCCTTCAAGAAAGGCTTTTTTGGGTCATATTACAGGGCAAGAAACCCCTGCCCTACGGGACAATGCCACCTGTGGCGCAGCGGTTGTAGCCGTGTTCAATGGAGCATCAATTGTAAGGGTGCATGAACCTGGCTGCATAAAAGATGCGGTAAAGGTAGCCCATGCACTTAGAACAAGAAAAGGGGAGTCTACATGATGGATTCCCTGCAACAGTTTTTACCAATACTAAGATGGCAAGACGTTGTAGACATCCTGCTTGTTGCCTTTATCATCTACCGGATAATGGTACTAATCCGGGGAACTCGGGCAGTGCAAATGGCCGCAGGTCTTGGGGTCATTATCCTCATATACTTTGTGGCCAAACAGCTTCAGCTCTATACCTTGCACTGGCTTCTTGGCACTGCACTAAGCTCCTTATTCCTTCTTGTTGTCATTGTTTTTCAAGACGACATCCGAAGGGTACTTACCCAATTTGGGCAGCCTCCATTCCTTAGATACAAAGTCAAAACGTTTCATGCCTTGGAAGAAGTGGCAAAGGCGGCTTCGGATATGTCTAAATCAAAAACTGGAGCGCTCATGGTCCTTGAACGCACCATCGGACTTAACGAATACATTGAAACTGGCACCAAAATTGATGGTGAAGTTAGCAAAATGCTTTTAAACACCATCTTTGCCAAATGCACTCCTCTGCATGATGGAGCCGTCATAATCCAAGGAGGAAGACTTGCAGCGGCAGGTTGCGTATTACCATTGACTTCAAATCCAGCCATAAGTAGGAGACTTGGAACCCGCCATAGGGCTGGCATAGGTATCACAGAGCAAACAGATGCAGTCACCGTGATAGTCTCAGAAGAAACAGGCGCTATCTCAGTTGCCATAGCAGGTAGAATAACAAGAGACATAAGCCCTGGCATTCTCAGAAGGATACTTCACAACAGCTTTGCTACGGATGAGAAAGACACGTCCCGCTGGCGCTTGAGGTTAAACAGATGAATTGGCATGACGTCTTTATAAAAAATTGGCATCTTAAACTCATAGCGTTAGCCTTTTCTATAACCCTTTGGTCCTTTGTAGTAGGACAGGAGAAAGCGGAAATTGGGTTGTCTATTCCTATTGAAATTATAAATTTGCCATCCCATCTTGTGATCGCCAATGATATTCCATCAGATGTAGAGATAAGGGTTTTTGGTCCAAGATCCATCATCAGAAATATCGCCACACAAAATCTTACCAAGGTCTTGGACTTGAAAGATGCTACAGCTGGCAAAATGGTAATCCATTTGTCTGCAGACGACTTCTCATTACCTGGTGGAGTGAAGGTACTCAGGATAAAACCGAGTATTATAGAAATAGAGCTACAACCTCTTCTCAGAAAAACTGTTCCGGTAAGGCCGACCCTTGCCAATAAACCAGCCCCTGGATACGAAGTTGAAAAGGTGATCGTCCAGCCCCTTGCTACACAAATTAGCGGGCCGGCAAAGGAAGTCAGCAAGATAAAAGAATTGGTTCTTACCCCTGTTGATCTGACAGGTGCAAGAAAGACCTTTAGTGCCATTGCTACACCCAACCTACAAAAATTAAGAATAAGTGTTGAAGGGACATCTAAATTCAAAGTAACTGTCTTTATCAGACCTAAAAAAGGCATCAGGAAAATA
>JAMOUE010000146.1 GCA_027068235.1 Deltaproteobacteria bacterium
TGCTTCCAGCCTCAGAAGGAGAGCTGTTCGTTGCTGGAAAAAACCTTAGAAAGGCAAGGGCCGAGGCACGTGCACGAATAGGTTATATGGCACAGAAATTTTCCCTTTACGTGGATTTGACAGTAATTCAAAACCTGAGATTCTTTTCCAGTGCATATGGGCTTTATGGTAAAAAACAGAAGGAGCGTATTGAGTGGGCGCTTGATGCCTTTGATCTGAGAGATGAGGCAGACACTCTAAGCAATGACTTGCCTTTAGGCTACAAACAGCGGCTTGCGCTGGCAGCAGCCCTTATGCATGAGCCAGACATATTGTTTCTGGATGAACCGACATCTGGCGTCGACCCCTTGGCAAGAAGACAATTTTGGGCACATATCAACTCATTGGCCGAAGCAGGCGTAACCATCATGGTAACGACCCATTTCATGGAAGAGGCAGAGTACTGCGACAGGATAGTTATCATGAAAAGAGGCCGTCTTTTGGCACAAGGAACACCAGAGGAACTGAAGAGAAAATATCATCCCCCTGGCATAGAAAACCCGACAATGGAAGATACCTTCATCACCTTGATAGAGCGGGAGGAAAGCAAATAAATGTCCCACAACAAAAAAGAAGCCCAGCTCGCAAGGATGCGCCTCAAAGGACTCATTAAAAAGGAAATACACCAAATACTAAGAGATCCTTCCAGTATAGGCATTGCCTTTTTTCTTCCAGTCATACTGCTTCTGATATTTGGCTATGGTGTCTCTCTAGATGCAGAACATGTGCCCATCGGCATAGTAATGGAACAGCAAAGTCCAGAAGCAAAAGATTTCGTGGCCGGTTTTCAACACTCAGAATACTTCAATCCAAAGTTTTTCAACTCCATACAACAGGCTGAAAGGGCGCTTCTTGAAAGAAGGATAATGGGTATCGTGTGGACCAGAAGCAATTTTACCAAAAGACTCCTTGGCGAATCTGATGCCCCCATTGGTATCATTGTAAATGGTGTTGATGCCAATCAGGCAAGAATAGTTGAGGGCTACATCACAGGCGTCTGGATGGGCTGGATAGCATCTTATGCCAAAAGGCACGGTAAACGCATTGCCTCTCCAGTGGATGTAAAACATAGGATATGGTTCAATGCTGCAGTAAGAAGCAGAAACTTCCTTGTTCCTGGCCTTATTGCCGTAATCATGACACTTATCGGAGGAATGTTAACCTCCATGGTAATAGCCAGGGAGTGGGAACGGGGAACCATGGAAGCCTTGCTTGTTACACCAGTGAGAATAAAAGAGATCCTTTTGGGTAAGGTCATCCCCTATTTTTTTCTTGGCATGGGGGGAATGATACTTTCGGTCTTCATCTCCATAGTGATATTTCACGTGCCTTTCAGGGGCTCCTATATGGCACTTGGATTTGCATCAGCCCTTTTCATGCTAACTGCCATTGCACTTGGACTTATAATATCAACTGCTGCTGGAAGCCAGTTCGTAGCAGGGCAAATTGCTATTGTCATAACCTTTCTGCCTGCATTTATGCTCTCAGGGTTTGTATTTGACATAAATTCCATGCCCGTTCCCATACAGATAATAACCCATATTGTTTCAGCCAGATACTTTGTAAGTATTCTCCAAAGCCTGTTCCTTGCAGGAGACATTTGGCCTATTTACATAGTCAACTGTCTTTATCTGACCGTTATGGCTATCATCTTCTTTCTGATAATAAAGAAAAAGTCCAACAAGAGACTTTTATAGGAGGTTCTTTTGTTTAGAAGAATACTTGCGCTTACAATCAAGGAATTCATTGGAATCCTCAAAAACAGGAAAAGCCGCATGGTGCTTATCCTTCCTCCTATAGCCCAACTCATAGTGTTTGGATATGCTGCAACCTTTGACCTCAAAGACGTCCCTGTGGCCATATACAATGAAGACCATGGTGAGCTTTCCCGTGAGATAATAGCAAGATTCAATGGCTCAAGGATCTTTAAGATTATTGGCAATCTTCAGTCAGATGGTGATATAGCCCCTGTCATTAACCATCAAAAGGCACTGCTTGTGCTACACTTTCATGAAGAATTTTCAAAGGATGTATTAAAAGGCCGCCAAGGAAATCTGCAGGTAATACTTGATGGCAGAAACTCAAACACTGCACTTATAGCCCTAAACTATGTGCATACCATTATTTCAAACTTCAACAGATCATGGGCACTTAGAAATGGCAAGCCTGCTGCTCCGGCTAGGCTTGTTGTAAGGTCGTGGTTTAACCGCATGTTGGACTCGCGGTGGTTTATCATTCCAGGGATCGTTGCACTCTTGACAATAGTAGTCACGCTTGAGGTCACTGCCCTTTCAGTTGCCAAGGAGAGGGAGGCTGGAACCTTTGATCAACTGCTAGTTACTCCAATGACACCTTTTGAGATACTGATTGGCAAATCCTTGCCAGGTCTTGTTATTGGTCTCCTAGAAGGCACCTTCGTCATTATTGCCACATGTTACTGGTTTGAGATCCCACTTCGGGGAAGCCTGCTTGTCCTATACTCTGGCCTATTCACATTTCTCCTGTCTGCCATTGGTATAGGTCTTATGATATCCTCCATATCACTCACCCAACAGCAAGGTCTTATGGGGGCATTCATGTTTCTGGTTCCATCGGTTGTGCTATCTGGATTTGCCACTCCCATTGCCAACATGCCAAAGTTCGTGCAGGATCTCACCCTCTTAAATCCAATGCGCTACATTCTTGTAATTGTCAGGTCTGTCTTTCTCCAAGGCGCAGGCTTTGATCTGCTATGGACTCAATATATTCCAATGGCAGTCATAGGAGTCGTGTCCTTGGCCATTGCAGGTTTTCTATTTAAAAGAAGGCTCA
>JAMOUE010000147.1 GCA_027068235.1 Deltaproteobacteria bacterium
ACGGCATGGGAGGCAATAAAAGAGGGAGCCAATCCTAGGATACATACCTTTCTTGCCACTTCAGATATTCATCTCAAATACAAACTTAGAAAGAGCCGGGAAGAGGTGCTGGAGCTTGCTGGGGAAGCAGTAAAATATGCCTCTAAATATACTTCTAATGTGGAGTTCTCTGCAGAAGATGCAAGCCGAACAGACCTAGATTTTCTCTGTAAGGTATTTGAAAGGGTAATAGATTGCGGGGCCACAACGGTAAATTTTCCAGATACAGTAGGTTACGCCATACCCTGGGATTTCGGCAGAATGATAACGTATGTTATGGAAAATACCCCTAACATCCATAAGGCGGTTTTGAGTGTCCATTGTCACAATGACTTGGGACTTGCTACTGCAAATGTTCTTTCTGCCATCAATGCTGGTGCAAGACAGGTTGAGTGTACAATCAATGGTATTGGAGAAAGGGCAGGGAACACGGCCATGGAAGAGGTAGTCATGGCAATACGCACAAGACATGACCTCCTTCCTTATGAAACCAACATAAATACAAAGCATATTGCAGCTACAAGTCGGATGGTAAGCATGCTTACAGGTATGGTCGTGCAGCCCAACAAGGCTATAGTAGGGGCCAATGCCTTTGCCCACGAATCTGGTATCCATCAAGACGGTGTGTTAAAGGAAAGGACCACCTATGAGATAATGGATCCTAGAGACATAGGTCTTTCGTCGGGAAGCCTGGTTCTCGGAAAGCATTCAGGCAGGCATGCCCTCAAGGCAAAGCTTGAGGAGATGGGCTACGACCTTTCTGAAGAAGAACTCGGCAGGGTGTTTGACAGATTCAAAAAGCTTGCTGACAAGAAAAAGGAGATATTTCCTGAAGACCTAGAGGCCATAGTGGCTGAGGAAATCTTAAGAATACCTGAGCGCTACAAACTTACATATCTTCATGTTGCAGGAGGAAGTGGAATAAGGCCAACTGCTACAGTTGGAATAGAGGTGGACGGTGAGGAAGAGATAGCCGTGTCAATAGGAGCTGGGCCAATAGATGCAGCCTTTAATGCAGTGTCAAAGATTGTCAGGACCAAAAGCAATCTGCTCAGATTTACTGTGAACTCAATCACTGGTGGCACAGACGCCCAAGGTGAAGTTACTGTCAGGTTGCAAGAAGGTGACAAGGTTGTTACAGGCCAGGGAGCCGACCCTGATATCATTACGGCAAGTGTGAGGGCCTATCTTACTGCTCTCAACCGTCTAGCATACAAGTAGTTTAGATACTATTTATCGAGAAATACATAAACTAATCTTATAAATCCAAAAAGAAGGGATGATTCTTATGAGCCGACCCATGACCATTGCAGAGAAGATACTTGCTGATCACGCAGGGCTTGAGAGTGTAGAGCCTGGTCAGCTAATAGAGGTGGATGTTGATATCGCTTTGGGTAACGATATCACAGCACCTATAGCCATAGATATATTTAAAAAGGCTGGTGTAAAAAATGTCTTTGACAGGACAAAGATAGCATTGGTGGCAGACCACTTTACTCCCAATAAAGACATAAAGAGTGCCGAGCAGGTACGGCTTTTAAGGGAATTTGCTGAGGATCAGGCCATAGTGCACTATTATGAAGGTGGAGATGTCGGAGTAGAACACTGCCTTTTACCAGAAAAGGGCATAGTGCTTCCAGGAGATGTGGTTATTGGAGCAGACAGTCATACTTGCACTTATGGTGCACTTGGCGCCTTTGCAACAGGTGTTGGCAGTACAGATCTTGCTGCTGCCATGATTACTGGCAAGACCTGGTTTAAGGTGCCAGAGAGCCTCAAGATTATTTACAATGGGGAATTACAAACATGGGTGAGTGGTAAAGATTTAATCCTCTACACCATTGGTGATATTGGAGTAGATGGTGCCTTATATATGGCAATGGAGTTTACAGGGCCAGTAATAGATAGCTTGCCTATGGCAGATAGGATGACCATGTCCAACATGGCCATAGAGGCAGGTGGTAAGGCCGGACTGATAAATCCAGATGAAAAGACAAAGGAGTACGTTGACCCACGTGCCTCAAGGCCCTACAAGTTTTTTGTAAGTGATGAAGATGCCCAGTATGCAAGGGTTATTGAGTATGACTGTTCCAAGATAGAGCCCCAAATTGCCTTTCCGCATCTTCCTGAAAACACCGTTGGGATTTCTGAGGTTGGTACTGTAGAGCTCAATCAGGTGGTTATTGGTTCATGTACCAATGGTAGAATAGAAGATCTTGAGGTGGCTGCTGATATATTAAAAGGCAAGAAGGTAGCAAAGGGTTTAAGATTAATTATACTGCCGGCAACGCCTAAGATCTGGTCAGATGCCCTGGAAAGGGGCTTTTTGAAAATATTTTCTGATGCTGGCGCCATTATAGGCCCGCCTACCTGTGGCCCTTGCCTGGGAGGTCATATGGGTATTTTGGCCAAGGGAGAAAGGGCCCTTTCTACTACCAATAGAAATTTTGTAGGCAGGATGGGGCATCCAGAGAGTGAGGTTTATCTTGCAAGTCCTGCCATAGCAGCAGCCAGTGCTGTTCTTGGGCGTATAGCCAGTCCATCTGAACTATAATTCGGTTAAGAAGAGGATTATCCCATGAAGCTTAGAGGAAGAGTTTGGAAGTTTGGAAAAAATATTGATACAGATGCTATAATTCCTGCAAGGTATCTGAATACGTCTGATCCCAATGAGTTAGCAAGGCATTGTATGGAAGATGCCGATCCTGAGTTCCCAAATAAGGTGAAACCAGGGGATATAATCGTTGCAGACAGTAATTTTGGTTGCGGCTCATCCAGGGAACATGCCCCAATAGCTATTAAGGCAGCCGGTGTATCATGCGTAATCGCTCCAAGTTTTGCGCGTATATTTTACAGGAATGCCTTTAATATGGGATTGCCCATATTTGAGTGTGACAAGGCCCCTGAACTTATAGAGGAGGGCCATGAGGTGGAAGTGGATGCAGATACAGGGCAGATTGTGAATCTCACCACTGGTAAGACCATGAAGGCCCAGCCCATTCCACCATTTATGCAGGAGCTAATAAGGGATGGTGGTCTTATTTCACACATAATGAAAAAAATGGAAAGCTAATAAACTCAAAAATAGATTGTAAGGAGAAAGGCAGATATGACCAAATACAAGATAGCAGTTATTCCAGGAGACGGTACCGGTCCAGAGGTTGTGCGTGAGGGTGTAAAGGTTCTGGAGGCAGCGGCCAAGAGGTTTGGTTTTGAACTGGACATGACGTGGTATGATTATGGCGGAGATAGGTATCTGAAGACTGGTGAGGTCCTTCCAGAGGGTGCAATAGAGGATTTGAAACAATACAAGGCCATTTATTTAGGAGCCATTGGTCATCCAGATGTAAAACCAGGCATACTGGAGAAGGGTATCCTGCTTGCGCTCAGATTTGCACTTGATCAGTATGTGAATCTTAGGCCGGTTATCCTTTATCCCGGCGTTGAGACCCCTCTTAAAGATAAAGGGCCAGAAGACATAGATTTTGTGGTAGTTAGAGAGAACACCGAGGGGCTTTATGCAGGTGCAGGCGGTGTTCTAAAAAAGGGCACTCCAGATGAGGTTGCCGTGCAGGAATCTATTAACACAAGAAAAGGCGTTGAAAGGTGTATAAGGTTTGCCTATGACTACTGTAGAAAGAGGAACAAGAAAAAGACCCTGACCCTTTGTGGCAAGACCAACGTACTAACCTACGCCTTTGATCTTTGGGAACGGGCCTTTTACGAAGTGGGCGAAGAGTATCCGGACATTAAGAAGGATTATGCCCATGTAGATGCAACTTGTATGTGGATGGTCAAGAATCCGGAGTGGTTTGATGTCATTGTAACAGACAACATGTTTGGCGACATCATCACTGACCTTGGGGCAATGATTCAGGGAGGTATGGGAATTGCCGCTGGTGGTAACATCAATCCTGAAGGTGTCTCCATGTTTGAGCCAATCGGTGGTTCCGCTCCTAAGTACACAGGTAAAAACGTTATTAACCCCCTTGCTGCAATATGTGCAGGACAGATGATGCTCGATTATCTGGGAGAAGAAGAGGCTGCAAAGGCAGTTGAGGATGCAGTTAAGACGGTTGTAAGCAAACACTTGAAGAGTTTGTCTGCAGGTAAGATGGGCTATTCCACAACTGAGGTGGGTGACCTGGTCGCTGATTACGTAAAAGGTTAGCCAAAAGAGGGAGAATACAATGAGCAAGGAGTATTCAGTAGCCGTTGTTGGGGCCACAGGTGCCGTTGGCAAAACCATGATCAAGGTCCTTGATGAAAGGGATTTTCCAATAAGGCAGATAAAGTTTTTGGCATCCGAAAGATCAGAGGGAAAGAAACTGCGTTTTAAAGGCGAAGAAGTTGTTGTCCAGAAACTGGATCACAATTCCTTTGACGACGTTGATATAGCCCTTTTTTCTGCTGGAGCATCAAGAAGTTTGGAGTTTGCGCCATCAGCCGCTAAGGCAGGAGCTGTCGTCATAGATAATTCCAGTGCCTGGCGTATGGACCCTGAAGTGCCGCTAGTGGTACCAGAGGTCAATCCACATGCAATTGCCCAGTACAAGACCAAAGGGATAATTGCCAATCCAAACTGTTCCACCATCCAGATGGTTGTAGCGCTCAAACCCCTTTATGATTATGCAAAGATTAAGCGCATAGTTGTTGCAACCTATCAGGCAGTGTCTGGTACAGGCCAAAAGGCTATAGAAGAGCTTGAGGAAGAGGTCAAGCAGTGGGTAGTTAAGGGATGTGGTAATGAGCCAGGAAAGTCCAAGGGGTATGTGGGAGAATATGAATACAAGGCCTATCCACATCAGATCGCCTTTAACTGTTTGCCTCATATAGATGTATTTCTTGACAATGGTTATACCAAAGAAGAGATGAAGATGGTCAATGAGACCAGAAAGATCTTGGAAGATGATTCCATCATGGTCTCTGCCACTTGTGTGAGGGTCCCTGTATTTTATGGCCATTCTGAATCTGTAAATGTACAGTTTGAAGCTCCAATTGAAGCCGAAAAGGTGAAAGAGCTCTTAGAGGCTGCTCCAGGAGTAACTGTGCTTGATGATCCTGCAAATGCCGTCTACCCGATGGCTATTGAGGCAGAAGGCAAAGACGATACATTTGTGGGTAGGATCAGAAAGGATATTTCTCAGGAAAATGGCATAGATATGTGGATTGTTGCAGATAACATTAGAAAGGGGGCTGCCACCAATGCAGTCCAAATAGCAGAAAAACTTATAGAATCTTATCTTTGATAGTTCATATTAATTGGGGCCATTTTGAGGCCCCTTTTTTTATTAAAATTGCCTTCCTTGAGATTCACTTACTATTAGATTCTGGAGGCCCATCATGAGTATCATTTCAGAACTCTTTGGCAAATCACCCTTTGGGGCATTGGTGGAACACACCAAAAAGGTACATGAATGCGTGGAGATGATAAAGCCTCTCATGGAGGCCTTGAGCCATGAGAACTTTATTCTTTTGCGAGAGCTCCATAACAAGGTGTCAAAGTTGGAATACGAGGCTGATAAGATAAAGCATGAAGTAAGAGGGCTCCTTTCAAGAAGACTTTTTTTGCCTGTAGATAAGGTTGACCTGGAAAATTTTTTGAGATGTCAAGACAAGATTGCTGACTATACTGAGGACTTCTCTGTTATTTTGACCATTAGAAACACCAAGATTCATCCCAGCCTCATAGATAAATTTTTCAAACTTGTTGAACAGGTATTTCAGGTCACAGGAACCCTCCTCACAGCAGCGGTAGAGCTCCAACACCTTGCTGAGGTTTCGTTTGGCGGTGCTGAGTCTAAGAAGGTGTTGAAATGGCTTGATGGCCTTGGAGAAGAGGAGTGGAAGGCAGATCGTATTGCAAGAGACCTTTCCAGAGATATCTATACCCTTGAAAATGAAGTGGACACTATGACCATAATCTTCTACGAAAAGATGATCTTAACCCTTGGACAGGTTGCTAACGAAGCTGAGAATGCTGGTGATATGCTTCGTAATATGCTGATTAGATAGGCTGCTTTGTTTGTTGTTGTTATTAAGTTTTAATAGTTTTATGCGGGAAGGATAAGATGGAAACCATTGTAATTGGTGTAACTGCACTTCTTGGCCTCTATATGGCATGGAATATAGGGGCAAATGATGTTGCCAATTCTATGGCAGATGCTGTTGGCTCTAGGGCACTCTCTGTAAAAAATGCTGTAATTCTTGCTGGAATATGTGAGTTTGCAGGAGCAGTGTTAGTTGGTGCGCCGGTTACAGATACCGTAAGAAAAGGAATTGTTAGTCCAGATGCTTTCCTGTCGATGCCAGGTATTACGCCTGAACAGGCAGCCGCCCTGTTTGTAATTGGAATGACTGCCGCACTTCTTTCTGCAGCCATTTGGCTGAATGTATCTTCATTCATGGGGCTGCCTGTTTCCACTACTCATTCCATCGTAGGCGCAGTGGCAGGTTTTGGAATAGCAGCTGCCGGATGGGGATCGGTTCAGTGGGGAAAGATGACTCAGATAGTGTTGAGTTGGTTCGTCTCCCCTGTGGCAGGTGGGATCATGGCATATTTTGTTTTCAAGTTTATATCTAAGGCCATCCTTGGTCAGGAACGGCCAGTGAAAGCAGCAGTACAGTATGCACCATTTCTCGTATCAGCAGTTACTGCATCCGTCGTTCTTGCTACAATATATAAAGGCCTTAAGCATGTCATTGGTCATATCTCATGGCTTACCCCTCAGGTTTCCATATATATCACCATCCTTTTGAGTGCTATTGCATGGGGTGTCTCAAGGTGGTGGCTAAAGACGAGGCTAAATGGCAAGGAAAAGTTGCCTGTAGATCAGCAACTCGATCTTGTAGAGCAGGTTTTTGTCCCTTTGGTGATAATTACATCGTGTTCAGTGGCCTTTGCGCATGGTGCAAATGACGTTGCCAATTCCGTTGGGCCTTTAGCAGCAGTTGTACGTGTGCTTCAAACTGGTCAGGTGTTGCAAAAGGTTGGCGTACCATTTTGGGTTCTTGTTCTTGGAGGAAGCGGTATAGTTTTAGGGCTTGCAACCTTTGGGTACAGGGTTATGTATACTGTTGGAATGAAGATTACAGAGATTACGCCTTCTCGTGGCGTAGCTGCAGATCTTGCAGCAACTGCAACTGTTCTTGTATGCACAAGACTAAAGCTTCCCATATCAACTACACATACCTTGGTTGGCGCAATTCTTGGTATTGGCTTGGCGCGTGGTTTAGCTGGTATTAATAAAGACGTTGCAAAGCGCATTTTTGGTGCTTGGTTTATAACAGTACCAGCTGCAGGTATACTGTGTGTTTTCTTATTTTATATTGGAAAGATGTGGTTTATGGATGTGCTAACTGAGGTCTGTTCAAAATAGCAACGCAAACGGAACGATAATTCTAGGTTGTATGTCATCTGTTATTCTGCTTGAGAAAATGGGTTACTGTATAGCCCTAATATACTAAACTTTTTCCTTCCTTCCTTCCTTCCTTCCTTCCTTCCTTCTCATTAGAATAAGATTTTATTTTTCAAAACTCTAATTCCTTAGAGTAAATTTTTTTGAGACTGTAAAATTTTTTAAATTTTTTGTTGAAAAGAATTTCACCATTTTGTATCTTTAGCAAATAAACTATTTATATTGAATTTCTGGATTTTAGTTTTTTTTAAATTCGGCATCTTTTTTGCTTGATGCCAAGGATTCATTTGCGTGATGTGCCTCCGAAAATGAATCCAGCATACATTAGTGAAAACTTAATGATCAAAGTTACATGCATTAAATCAATAGTTTTTAAATTAGTAAAGGATCTCCTAATTGAAATAGAATTTTAGGGAAAATTGCTTAAATCGTATATTTCTAAACCAAATCTCATTGTATAAAAATATCCTTAGTTTAGCTTTTCATTTGTGTTTGAGGAATGAAATCAGGGCTTATTAGTTTGATAGGGATGATTTTGTCTTTAGTCAAAATGAGAAAGTTTCCACCATAGCTGTGCGAAAATGATGAAGGTCTGTTTTTTAAACTAATGGAATTTTTAAGTATTATGTATAGCATATCTTATTTTTATTGCTGTAAACAGAATTTTGAGAGGTAAAGAGGATATGAAACAAGGGAGAGGGGATTTTGTTAGAGTATTGTTGGGTTTGTTTTTGCTAGTTTTGACATTCATCGTTATTCCTTTTATCAGTTCTGCTGCATTAGCTACAGATACAGATAATGATGGTGTTACCGATGCCAACGATCTTGATGATGATAATGATGGGATACCTGATGATGTTGAGGGATGTGGTCCTCTGGTAAACGCTAATAAATTCGGTTTTGACGAAAAGTTATTTGTGATAGCCTATCACGGTCTAATTGCCAAGACATCTGACGGTTACGCAGTCTGGGGCGGAAGTTCTGCGCCAGACGGTGACAACCCTCAAGCTACTCCCACGGCCATCACTTCGGCCAACGGGTACGCTTATACCGGGACCATCAAGGACGTCACCTTGGCTGCGGCCGGCGACAAGGAAAGTGACCAGTATTTTATCTTGACTACAGATGGTTTGTACACATGGGGTCACGTTGAGAAATTGAGCAGACCCACAACGTTGCACCTAGATATGTATGATCCTGCTAAATTAGGAGATTCTAATCCAACACATGTTGCATTTCACCAGCTTGGTGAGGGCAATAGCACGCCTGCCTTGCCAGTTCCAGTGTCGGAAATCAAAAGCATTGAAGCCACCTCGGAGCGGTTGGCCTTGTTGACCAACAATGGGGAAGTTTGGGTTGCGGGATATGGTAAAGGTGATTCTACCGCTCCTGGGCGGGAACATCTGCAGGGAGAAATTTATGCCGACAACTCGACGAGCGACGATAAGAAATGGCATCATGTCCAGACCGGCCCTACTCCGAGTGGAGGTCAGCCCCAGTATCTTTCGGGCATTGTGCAGATTAAACTGGCCCCAGGCAACGCTATGGCCCTGGATAATCAGGGACGGTTTTGGACTTGGGGTGTAGGCACGAATACAGGTAATGATCCAGCGCCTGTAAACCGCCGATATCCCACCCAGATGACCATGCCTGCAGGCGTAGATGTGGTGCAGTTCGAAATCACAGCGAGAAATTATTCATATAACGGTGATGATGGCCATGCCTCAGGCACAACTGCATCAAACATCAACCGAAACGCTTCCTATTTTGTCCTGGGCAGCAATGGTAAAGTTTACGTTCTTGGACAGAATGCGGAGATGATTTTGGGCCTTAATAAAACAGACGTTACATATTATCAATCCACCTGGACGCCGATGCTCAAGGACAATGGCAACGGCGGTGCCATTGAAGTGACCGATGCGCGCTTCATCAGTATTTCGCACCACTCCGCATATACCATTTCCGGCGCTCTCATCACCGCAGATGGCACCCTCTATGAATGGGGTTCCAATGATGAGTACAAAGTTGGTGGTGATCCTAATAAGCAGTTTATACCGGTGCCAAGCATCCCTTGTGGTTTTACGCAGGGGACAGACAAGGCCGTGTACGTGGCTGTGGGTGGCCACCTCACCCCCTACTTTGGTGCGGATGGCAAGTATTATAACGTTGGGCACAAAAAAGAAGGCGGTTTCGGCGATGGAGATACTAGCAGTACGAGTATCAAGTGCTACACTCCAAACCCTCAGATTCCATCAGACCTTGTAGTGAGCCAGCTGGGCACTGTAGTGGATACAGACGGCGACGGATGTCCCAATTGCCGTGATTTGGACTCAGACAATGATGGCATTAGTGATTTGGTTGAAAGTGGTCAAAATGCATCTACAGTGGATACTAATAACAATGGAGTACTAGATAGCACCACTGATAATGATAATGACGGTTTGATGGCGCCCGCTGATGCTGATGATAGCAATGCTACCTCTGCAGGTAGTGTAACGCCTGTGGATACCGATAGTGATAGTATTAGTAACTATAAGGACTTGGACAGTGACGGAGACGGTATCCCTGACGTAGTGGAGGGTCAGTCTACCAATGGCTATCAAGGTAACGATGGTGACGTTTCTGATGACGTTGTTAATTGTGTTCCACCTTATGGATTGGTGAAACCTCAAGATACCGATAGTGACGGTATGCCAGATTATGTAGATACGGATGCTGATAACGATAATATGACCGATGTAACCGAAAGTGGGTTGACGTTATTGGGTACAGATGACGATGGCGATGGAATTGATGATGCTATTAATGCCTCCTATAAAGACCCTGACGGAAAAATTAACAATCCGTTGGCTGATCTACAAAATAACGATTCGGATACCAGTGAGGCTGATTATCGTTCTGTACCTAATAGGCCTCCTACAGCTACTGATAATATTTATACTACCTCCGAAGATACTCCTGTTAGTGGCAATATAATTAGTGATGATACGGGTAGTGGAAGCGATAGCGATCCAGATGGAGATAATTTAACTGTTACTGAGTTTAGTATTGATGGAACAACGTATACTCCAGGAACTACCGCGCATTTGCCAGAAGGAGATTTGACCATCAAGAGTGATGGAACATTAAGCTTTACTCCAGCGGCTAACTATCACGGTACATTGCCAGAAGCTATTACTTATACCATCTCTGATGGTAATGGAGGAACAGATACGGCAAATATTGATATTACAGTAACTGGAGTTAATGATCCCCCAGTAGCCACTGATAATATTTATACAACTCCAGAAGATACTCAGGTAAGTGGCAATATTATAAGTGGTGATACTGGTAATGGTACTGATAGTGATCCAGATAGTGATAGTTTGACAGTAACGCAGTTTATAGTTGATGGAACGACTTACAATGCAGGAGATACAGCGCATTTGCCAGAAGGAGATTTGACCATCAAGAGTGATGGGACCTTAACCTTTACTCCAGCTCCTAATTATAATGGTACCTTGCCCGAGACTATTACCTATACCATCTCCGATGGTAATGGAGGAACAGCTACAGCAGAGATAGACATTACAGTAGGTCCTACAAATGATCCTCCAGTAGCTACAGATGATGTTTATACAACTCCCGAAGATACTCCCGTTAGTGGTAATATAATTAGTGGTGATACTGGCAATGGCAGTGATAGTGATCCCGATGGAGATAGTTTGGTAGTAACGCAGTTTATAGTTGATGGAACGACTTACAATGCAGGAGATACAGCGCATTTGCCAGAAGGAGATTTGACCATCAAGAGTGAT
>JAMOUE010000148.1 GCA_027068235.1 Deltaproteobacteria bacterium
TGACAGTGAAGAACATTATGCCAACATGACCTGACACTTCTTACACACCTAGCCCTTCTGCTACCCCTCCACATAATTATTACTGGGAGTCTTCTTAATATGACATGAGACATTATTAGCAAGGCCCAGAAGGATTGATTTACATATTTTTGACGTATGGAATAAACATGGCCATAATGAATAAGGTTAGATTACGAAAGAAAGCGAGCGCAGTAAGCGCTCCACAATCTTAAACGTTTGTTGAACAATCCCAATATTTAAAAATATCTTTTGATGCCAAGCTTATTTAGCGGCTTCCTGAAAAAGTAATAACAGTTTGAATGGCGCTATACGCGCCTTCTCGCAATGACCGTGAAAAATATGATGTTCCTTGTGGACAGAAAACAGGAAACAAAAAAACTTAGAAGCTAATTTCTTGATCTGCCCTGGTGCCTTCTCTTTTTCACAGGAGTTATGACAACTTTACGACTTGCACCTTGTCCTGAGCTGTGTGTCCTTACCCCTTTAAACTCCTTTAGGGCAACGTGAATTATCCTTCGCTCTCTTGCCGGCATTGGCTGGAGGCTCAAGGATCTGCCACTTCTTTTTACCTTTATGGCCAACCTTTCTGCAAGGGAAACCAACCCCTTTTTACGCCGCTCCCTGTATCCAGCCGCCTCTAACATCACCCTATAGTGGATATCTGGGCTTTCCCTTCTGAGGCACAGATTGACAAGATATTCCAAGGCATCGAGGGTCTGGCCTTCCTTGCCAATTATTAGGGATAGATCGTCCCCTGTAATGTTGATAAAGGGCTTAGAAGTCTGTTCAACCACGTGGGCCTTGCCTGACAAACCGGCCTTTTCCAGTATCTCATTTGTAATCCTGCAGGCAACGGCAACATGCTTTTCAAGCTCCTCACGCCTTACTTCCTGACGCCGGCCAGGCCTTTCACCTGCTGCCTGTACCTCCGGTTCTTCAGAATCTTTTTCCCTACCCTTGTCATCGTCTTTTTCTGAAGAGATGTCACCCTGAGCCTCTGTCTCTTCAACCTTTTGGGGCCCTTCCTGCTCCTTGAGAGCCTCTTTTTGGAATTCTTCCTTTAGCCACGCCTTTATCTTGGCCTTTTTACCTCCTAGGCCAAAAAGGCCAGTAGAACCCCTGGTTATTATTTCAACTTCCAACTGATCCTTATCACAGTTAAAATGACTACATGCTGCCTCTATAGCCTTATCAACGGTCTTGTCTTCAAACTCCATTACCTCAACTGTTGTCTGATTCATAAGCGCTTCTCCGATCTTCCCTTTTCATTAATCAGTAAACTTGTTCACATAATACTGCTGAACAATGGAAAG
Organism: Deltaproteobacteria bacterium; assembly: GCA_027068235.1. GTDB lineage: Bacteria > Desulfobacterota > Dissulfuribacteria > Dissulfuribacterales > QOAL01 > JAADCZ01. Next base: position 1,335 of record JAMOUE010000148.1, read on the forward strand.
GATATTGTTCACCAGCCAATAGAGCACCAGACCAGAAGGAAAATTTATGAACATAAAGGTAAATACAATGGGCAGTAGCTGCATCATTTTGGCCTGTGTGGGATCGAGCGATGATGGTGACATCTTCTGCTGAAGATACATGGAAGCACCCATAAGAAGCGTAAGAACTGGCACGCCTCCAACCATAGGTATTTCAACGCCTGGAATCATCAACCTGTCAGGAGCGGACAAATCATTTATCCAAAGCATAAAGGGGGCGTGTCTAAGCTCTATGGCCTGCAAAAGCACCTTATAAAGTGCAAAAAAGACAGGTATCTGAAGGAGCATAGGCAGACAGCCGCTCATAGGGTTGACCTTGTAGGTCTTGTAGAGCTGCATCAGTTCCTTGTTGAGTCGTTCCTTGTCGTCACCATACTTTTCCTTGAGCTTCTGCAACTTGGGCTGAAGCTTCTGCATGGTCTTCATGGACTGGGCACTCTTATGTGCCAGAGGCCAGAACAAAAGTTTAATAAAAATAGTTAGCAGTATTATGCATACACCGTAATTATGAACGTATTTATACATGAAATTGAGGAGATAAAGCAGAGGCTTGGCAATAGGATCAAACCATCCAAAATTGATTGCCTTTGACAGATTGTGCCCAACCTGCTTCAACCTCTCAATCTCTTTTGGGCCGATATATATGTTCATCTTGCACAGGGTGATGGAGCCATCCTTGACCTGGCCCTTTACCTGTGAAGACAAGGTGCTTTCTGTCAACTTATCATTGTTCAAAAGGGCGATACGCACATCCCACGGCCCTTTGGAATCTTCAGGGACTAAGGCTGTCATGAAGTAGTTGTCGCCATAGCTGAGCCAATCTAGCTCTCCAGAGTAAACATGGGTTTCTCCAGGCTTATCTAGGCTAATCTCTTCAAGGCCTGTTGAAGGTGAGTAGTATGACGGACCTGAAAATATATACCTTGTGGATTCATTATAGGGTTTGTCATATAGGAATACCGTGTATTTGTCGGCCCCAGCGCCTGAGATCTCCATGACAAAATCTATGGTGTATTTGTCTGGATAGAAGGTAAAGGTCTTTGTAAAGGTAACGTCTCCACCAAGCTGACTTACAAAACGTACGGTCTCAGCAGCTGCTCCATCCTGCAAGGCAAGAGACAGTTTATCGGCCTTAAAATATCTTCCCCGCAAGTCTATCTCGCCACCACTGACTATTTTTACACCAAGGGGTAAAAGCGGCGGATTGACATTTACCAGATCAACGCCTGGAGAATCTTTCTCTATTGTTTGTCTGTATTTTTTTAGCACAAAATGTTTGAAGGCAGCGCCGTTTTCAGAAAGAACCGCCTTGAAAAGAGGGGTTTCCACCACGACATCCTGCCCCTTAACCTCATCTACCTTTGGAAGATCGCCAATCTCTTTTAGTTCCTTAAGTGAAGCCTCTTCCTTCCTGCCAGGGCTGTTAGCCTGCAATGCCTCGTTTTTATTATTGGCATCACTTGAAAGGCTAGACGAATTTACACTGCTTCCATTAGTACCATTTACTCCATGTGGAGTAGTTGGTACCTGATTGGCAAAAAAGTGTTGAAATACAACAAGTACCGCTATTGACAAAACGATGGCCAAAAGTGCTCTAGTTTCCATTTTTTCCATCCGTTAGATTTTCTCAGTTATGAACAAATCAGTCAAGGAAGGGGATCAAAACCGCCAGGGTGCCATGGATTACACCTCAATATCCTTTTCAGAGAAAGAAACAGTCCCTTTATTAGCCCATACTTATTAAGGGCCTCCATGCAGTAAGTAGAACAGGTAGGATAAAACCGGCAGTTATTTGGCAATAAGGGAGATATTAGAGACTTATACATCTTTATTAGGCCTATTAAGATCCGCGTTAATACATTGATCGTCTTTTTCCAAACGAGCGCTGAATTTTTTTCCAATAATCCTTCCTGCCTCTTGTATTCTGTTTTGTAATTTAGGCCAGTTAGCCCTCAGGATTTCCTGACGAGGGAGAAAGACAATGTCAACTCCCTCGGGGAGATAAGGTTTGTTTAATCTGAATAACTCGCGGCAAAGCCTCTTGGCTCGATTCCTTTTTGCTGCCTTGCCAAATCGCCTTCCAATTCCAATCCCTATCCTAGAAAAAGGTAAATCGTTGGTATCAACTACCAGTGTGAACTCGGGAAATCTTATCCTTTTTCCCTTTTTGAAGATTCGCTGGAAATCCCGACTGTTGGAAATCCTTTCTAACTTTGAAAGCGTGAATCTTCCCTTTTTCACCCTCCCCTGCAGCCGATTCTCTACACGCTAAGCCTTTTTCTGCCCTTTGCCCGGCGTTTGGCAAGAACCCTTCTTCCTGCCTTGGTGCTCATACGTTTTCTAAATCCGTGCGTCCGCTTTCTCTTAATGTTGCTTGGTTGAAAAGTCCGTTTCATTTCACTGCTCTCCTTGGATCGATCTAGTTATGTTATATTTCATGAAATCGAGTTTTCTTTCATTCATACTTAAACGAAGCCTCAAATTTTTACTAATCAGGAAACATCATGTCAAGAGATGATAACGATACAGCGCAAAATTCATGAGGAGTATAGAGTCATATTTCCTTGCTTTTTCACATCCTCTTTGTTAGGTTTTGGCAGCCTATTTTTGACAAAGGCGACTTGTTATAATTTAAATAATTTAGCAAAAAGGAAAAATATATATGGTATTTGGTGCCCTTTTTGGGTGGCTTTCCAACGATTTGGCAATTGACCTTGGAACTGCCAATACCCTTGTATACGTTAAAGGCAAGGGCATAGTACTTAGAGAGCCTTCGGTGGTGGCCGTAAAAAAAGATGCCAGGTCTGCAAGGGTCTTGGCTGTCGGTAAGGAAGCCAAGATGATGCTCGGCAAGACTCCGGGAAACATTGTGGCTATAAGACCTATGAAGGATGGCGTCATTGCAGACTTCGAGGTCACTGAGGCCATGCTCCGTTATTTTATTCGTAAGGTGCACAATAGACGTACACTAGTTCGTCCCAGAATAATAATCAGTGTTCCATCTGGAATTACACAGGTGGAAAAACGCGCAGTCAGAGAGTCTGCAGAATCTGCAGGAGCAAGGGAGGTGTATCTCATAGAAGAACCAATGGCAGCGGCCATTGGTGTTGGCCTTCCCATCACTGAACCAACAGCAAATATGGTTGTTGACATCGGCGGTGGAACAACCGAGGTAGCAGTCATATCTTTAGCAGGAATAGTATTTTGCAAGTCTGTAAGGGTAGCTGGAGACAAGATGGATGACGCCATACTCCATCACATCAAGAGGCGTTACAGCCTCCTTATTGGAGAACACACGGCAGAAATGATTAAGATGGAAATTGGCGATGTAATGCCAGAACCTCCTTTCAAAAAGATGGCGATTAAAGGCAGGGATCTTGTTTCAGGAGTGCCAAAAACCATAGAAATAGATGCCTCTGAAATACAGACCGCTATTTCGGAGCAGGTTGAAACCATAGTGGAAACCGTAAAAAATGCCTTGGAACAAACGCCTCCAGAACTTGCAGCAGATATAGTTGATAAAGGTATTGTCTTAACTGGTGGAGGAGCACTCCTTAAAAACCTGGACAAGCTTCTAAGAGAAAAGACTGGTCTTCCCATTATCATAGCAGACGATCCTCTTTCCTCTGTGGTTTTGGGATCTGGCCAGACCTTGGACAATATAAAAATACTTAAAGAGATAATGATTAACTAACCTGATTCTTAAACAAATTGCCTCATCAGTCCCCAAAAAATTCTAAAGGTATACGAAGAGTCATTATCGTTGCAACTGTACTCATCATTGCAGGACTATTGACTCTAGCAGCCCTTACTAAGAGCCGACTTATTCTTCCAGCCAAGATGGTGTTGAAGGATACAAATGGCCATATTCAATCCCTTTTGTCCATTCCATTCTCCAGGTTAAGACTCATCTGGGAGGCATATATAGATTTACAAAATGTCAAGGAAGAGAATCAGGTACTAAAGGCGCAGCTTGCTCAACTGGAAAACGAAATAACTGCTTACAGGGAAGCCCTTATCGAAAACAGGAGGCTCAGGCAACTACTTGAAATAAAGGAGTCATCCGAGTGGAAAAGCGTTGTAGCCCATGTTGTGGGTACTGATATTGCGCCGTGGCGGGCAGTTGTCACTATAGATGCAGGCAAAAAAGACGGCCTGACAATAGATATGCCTGTACTTTGCCAAGGTGGACTGCTTGGAAGAGTGATAGAAACGAGCATGTCCTACAGTAAGGTTATGCTACTTACTGATTACCATAGCAGAATAGCCGCTATTGTGCAGAGAAACCGTGCACGAGGTATCCTAAAGGGTGACGGCACAAGGGGATGTGCCTTAGACTATGTAAAGAAAGGCGTTGACATCCAAATCGGAGATGTAATCATTACCTCTGGACTAGATGGAATCTTTCCCAAAGGGCTATTGATTGGCAAGGTGAAGTTCGTAGGCCCAGGAGACAAGTCAGACCTATTTCAATTCATAGGCGTGGAGCCCTCTGCCAAGATCCAGGAGGCAGAGGAGGTACTTGTCTTGAAAAAACCGCCTTCAAAAGATTTGATGAAATGAAGGCCATAATTGTCTTTTTCGTTCTCTCTTATCTATCTCTTTTGTTGCAAAGCAGTTGGTGCATACTGTGTAACACCTACTTTGTCCATCTTGACCCAATACCGGCACTTATATGCTGGTTTGCATTGAATGAGAAATTGTTGCGCGGTGCATTGACTGTAGCCATTTTTGGCCTTTTGGCCTCTCTTTTTTCTTGCCTTTCTTTTTTTCTGTTCCCTCTATCGTATCTAACAGCATTCTTCACCGTATATTTTATTAGAGCTAACGTACTTGAGATTCCCAACATCCAAGCCTACCTTATTACTGGTTTTGTTTCTATTGAGATTTTGGTGGTGCAACTGGCTGGCAGTGGAAGTCCTGAGCTACTTTGGCCCTGGGGCATAATCCAAGCCATACTTAATATTGCCATAGCACCCCTAGTATTTGGTTTATGCAAAAAGTGTATTGCAATACTTACAGATTTCACGGCAAGATTCTCACATGAACAAGGAAACTGAGATAAAAACCCCTGACACCAATTTGACACTCAGGCGTTTCGACACTGGAGACAAACAGGAACAACAACTGTTTTGCACATATTGCAGCTTCATCCTGCTTGGCTGTTTTTTGTTTCTGTGTCTGCGGTTGTGGTATCTCCAGATCTATAAAGGTGAGGAATTTAAAGAGCTTTCTCAGAAAAACAGCATAAAATACGTTCGCCTTCAATCATACCGGGGCAACATCCTAGACAGAGCAGGCAGGTTAATAGCTGGTGTTGAGCCTAGTTTTAACATAGGAGTTGTTTTAAAGGATGTTAAAGACGTAGAAAGTCTTATTGCCGAACTTGCAAACCTCCTTGAAGAGACGGCAACCGACATCAGGATGAAACTGGTAGCTGCCAAAGAACAGCCCTCATATCTGCCAGTTATCATCAAAAGAGACGCCTCGTGGCAGGAAGTGGCACAGGTTGAATCCCGCCTCTATCGACTTCCAGGGGTGGTGGTAGAGGTTGCACCAGCTCGCCAGTATCCTTATGGCACAGTGGCTCCGCATCTTTTGGGATACCTTGGAGAAGTAAGCCTTGAGCAGCTAAAGAGCGGCAACTTTCCCCATGCCGTACCTGGTGACCTAGTTGGAAAGTCTGGCATAGAGCTCAAGTATGAGAAAAAACTGGCAGGCAGAAGCGGATATAAGATGATAGAGGTGGATGCAAAAGGCAGAATGATAAAGGTACTTAAAGTACAAAAGCCTCTGCCAGGCCAAGATGTGCAACTTACCATAAATTTGGATTTGCAACTTGCAGCGGAAGATGCACTGTCAGGCAAATCAGGAGCGCTTGTGGCTCTTGACCCAAGAAACGGGCAGATACTGGCAATGGCAAGCAGCCCAAAATTCGATCCTAGGATATTTGCAAGGGGACTCACAGAGATGGAATGGAAAGAACTAAACGATCCCCTGCTTACTCCTTTGGTCAACAAGGCCATTCAAGGCCAGTATTCACCAGGCTCCACCTTTAAGATAGTAATGGCGGCTGCAGGCCTCAAAGAAAAGGTGATAAGTCCATACTCTTCTTTCTTTTGTAATGGCTCGTTCAAACTTGGCAGAAGGAGATTCCGCTGCTGGAAAAAGGGTGGCCACGGACAAACATCTCTATACAAGGCTCTGGTGCAATCGTGCGATGTATATTTTTACAATGTTGGGTTAAAGCTTGGCGTTGACAGGATTTCAAAATACGCATTCGGTTTTGGGCTTGGCAAAAAGACTGGCATAGAGCTTCCAGGTGAAAAAGCCGGTTTTGTACCAACGAGACAGTGGAAGAAGAGACGATTTAGAGAACCTTGGCAAAAGGGAGAAACTCTAAACTACTCCATTGGTCAGGGTTTCTTACTTGTTACTCCACTGCAACTTTCAAGGATGATTGCAGCTGTAGGAAACGGTGGCAATCTCTACAAACCTGAATACGTCTTAGACAAAGAGCCTTTGCTGCAGGCCAAGGTTCCGGTTCCAAAACGCACACTTGAGCTAATAAAAAAGGATCTTATCGGGGTTACAGAGGATAAACACGGGACAGCTCGCACCTGTGTCATAGAAGGAATCCATATTGCCGGCAAAACAGGCACGGCACAGGTCATAAAACAGTCTAAGAGAAGGGAAAGCGAAAAGATGGCCTGGAAATACCAGGACCACGCCCTATTTGTTGCAATTGCCCCTGCTAAAAACCCACAAATTGCAGTTGCCGTGATAATCGAACATGGAGGACATGGAGGATCAGCTGCTGCTCCAGTTGCAAAGGCCGTTATTGAACGTTGGCTCCAGCTCAGATCACCTAAGCCTCCAACAATTCTCCAAAGAAAACTTTAGTAGAAGGATCATGCTCGACAAACGTATTTTTAAAGAAATAGACTACATACTCTTACTTTCTCTCTTTTTTATTATGACCCTGGGGTTCATAAATCTTTGTAGTGCCAGTGCTGCTTCCAACTATCCCTTTCAATGGAAACAACTGCAATGGTATGTGGCAGGAACTTGCCTAATGGTTGCAGCAATGACCTTTGACTATCGCCAGTTGTCAAAATATGCCCTTCACCTCTACATCTTCACAATTGTCCTACTCATCCTGGTAATGTTTGTAGGAAAGTCCGTATCTGGCTCTCAACGGTGGATATCCCTTGGTTTTTTCAACCTTCAACCTTCTGAGCCTGCCAAATTACTTATGGCCATTGTCATTAGCTCATATTTTGCCCAAGAAGAAAGGGAACAGTTTGGCCTTAGAGACTTGATAAAGCCTACGTTGCTTGTTGCCATTCCATTTTTGCTTATTTTCAAGCAGCCAGACCTTGGAACTGCCCTACTCATACTCATTATCTATGGCTCTTTGGTCTTCTTTGCCAGGCTTAAATGGGGTTCTTTTCTCATCATCCTTGGCAGTGGACTTTGTGCCTTTCCGCTTGTTTGGAAACTCATGAAACCATATCAGAGAAAGCGTGTTGAGATATTTTTGAATCCCGATGCAGATCCTTTTGGGGCAGGATGGCACGTGATCCAATCCAAAATTGCAGTTGGCTCTGGTCAGGTGTTTGGTAAGGGTTTTATGCGGGGAACCCAGGCCCAACTAAACTTTCTTCCAGAAGTCCATACCGACTTTGCTTTTTCAATATGGTCAGAAGAGTGGGGATTCGTAGGTGCAGTTATACTCATTGCCGCCTATTTCTTATTTCTGCTGCGCTGTCTAAACATTGCCCATAACACCAGAGACAGATTTGGTTCATTTCTTGTCTTTGGGATTACAGCAATGATATTTTGGCAGATGTTAATCAATATATGCATGGTACTAGGCCTATTACCAGTTGTTGGAATCCCATTGCCACTTATTAGTTATGGCGGATCATCGGTTATTACCACGCTTCTAGGGGTAGGCCTCATCATGAATGTACGGATAAGACGTTCCTTGTTTCAAGGATAGAATCTTGTTAAGATTTGACAAATGCCCTTCCTATGGGGATGTAGCTCAGTTGGGAGAGCACCACGTTCGCAACGTGGGGGTCGGGGGTTCAAATCCCCCCATCTCCACCATAATTACTCATGGAATATTACTGGGTCTTTCTGGATGTAGCCTACCATGATCAAGATGCGGTGGCTGCAGCAATCGTTACGCCAGGGCACGACACTGGTAAAATCATCTCAAGTTACACAACTGTAAGCCGTAAAGTAGCTGATTATGAGCCTGGCTTCTTCTACAAAAGGGAGCTTCCATGCCTTGTTTCTGTTCTTGGCAAGGTTAAGGAGCCACTAGGGCTAATCTTCATAGATGCCCATGTGTGGCTTTCTAGAAGATATCCTGGCCTTGGCGCACGTCTCTTTGACTCACTTGGAAGGCGTGTTCCTGTAGTAGGCCTTGCCAAAAGTCCCTTTTCTCAAAAATTAGATGCAAAGGTTGTAAGGAAGGTATTTAGAGGCTCTAGCACAAGACCTCTCTATGTTTCAGCAGAGGGAATCAGCCTGAATACGGCAGCTAGTATGGTTTTACGCCTTCATGGACGTTACAGGATTCCTTTGGCAATGAAGGCTGCTCACCAGTTGGCTCAAAAAGAACTCATATATGAAGTTGGGGATCGCCACGGCGGCTGCGCCGCCTCGCGATGACAGACAGATTGCTTAGGCATTTAATGGAATGACATGCACATATTACTAGACTAGTTGAGACAAAAGCGTGGTAGGTTGCACGGCAGCTACCACGCCTTGCAATGACTTTGTTATTGTAAGGTAAAAGCTACTTTACTGGTTTTGAAAACTTTACAAAGTGTTCAGTGCCCGTACCATCAACTATCCTTATTTGCACTATGGCACCATCTTCTTCTTCAACACATATCTCTTGAGGCTTATGTATAAGATGCTCAAGATCTTCACTCATAACTGAGAACACCTTGTCTTTTGGATCGTAACTCAATCCAAGAAGAGGAAGCCCCTTGGCCTCTTCCTCTTCAAAAACACTTGGAGCCTCAACATCTATCTCAATCTTTTCATCCATGTCTTTGATCTTCTTATATAGATCGTCAAAATACTCTTTCCAATCATTTGGAACTATACATTTTTCTGGCATCCTGATTTCCTCCCTTTCTCGTTTTCCTCAACAATTCAATTATTAATAATGATTATTAATGGGAGCAGACAAGAGCTGACCTTTCTCTGTGCAAACTTACTGCAAGATGTAAAGCCGTATAAAAAGCGCTCCCACTAATAACAGGGTAAGCACTACTTAAATGCAGTCAAGATACTGCAATATTTTCGTTGAAGAAGTTGTCATTGACGTGTAAGAAGACTTGAGATTTCTACAATTTTCAGGAGGCATGTGGTGGCAGAAAATATCGATGACATATCAATAAATTATGAAGATGAAGAAGGAAGACTACTTGTAAAAGAACTCAAAAAAGAGGTTCTAACCAGGGGTAGTTGGACAACCATCCTTTTTCTTTATCAGGAAATGGATAAGAAAACAGGAGAGTATGGGCCGTTAAAGGCCACCATACGAAGATACAAAAAACAAGGTGGGTACTTCAGGCCACAAAGCAAGTTCAATATTTCTAACAAAAAACAGGCACTCAAGATAGCAGAAATCCTCTCTGACTGGTTTAAGGAATAAGCATAAAATATAAAGGCAGCCCTTGGGCTGCCTTCTCATCCTTTGGAGTACTGTTTAGATGGTATCTACTGTCTATTTGGACATTTAATCTTCTTGCTGGTCGGCTGTCGGCTCTTGTGGCTTTTCAGTTGTCACAGGAGGCTTGGCTGCGGCTGCAATACAGGCCTGAGTCACAGCCTGAATCAGTTTCTCTGA
>JAMOUE010000149.1 GCA_027068235.1 Deltaproteobacteria bacterium
TATTCTCTGTGTATCGGTAATAATTCCAAAGTTAGTTATTATAATCATGAATTTCAAAAATTACAGGAAAAAATAAATTTGTTTCAAATAGTAGGATTGTTAATCGGATTGGGAGGATTACTAAGGATACAAGAGATATAACCAAATCTGTTTAGTAAGTGTTATTTTAAGTGTCGCGACCCGCAAGATGTACTGAGCCAGACTTAATCTGACACCTTTGCAATTGCAGGTAAAAAAGATACCTCTTTTTTTAAGTTCATTGGAAGCTCTTAGCTGCCCAAAAGCAGGAAACTCAAAAGCAATTTCAACAACCGCTTTTTTTACTTCAGGTGCAACCCTGTTTTTAATAATGGGCTTTCTTCTGCTTATTTCCTGAAGAGCAGCTTCACCACCCGTTTCATAAAGATGCTTAAAACGATAGAAGCTGTCTCGAGAGTATCCCATGATCTTACATGCCTGGGATACATTGCCTAACTGTTTTGCAAGTTCAAGGAGCCCAAGTTTGGTTTTGATGACCTTTTCTTGTTGATTCACTGACATTCCTCCTTTCTTCTGAGGGCCGCCTTCGCCCTGGGCTTCGCCCGCGCTCAGCAGGCCCTCTCTTAAGTGTTTATGACAGAAATGTCAGATTAAATTATGATTAGTTCAAATATTATATATATTTTTTTTATTTTCCAATGTCCCAAATTGTCCATCCGCTTATTGCCATTACATCTGGCGCAACCATAAATGGGACTTTAGTTAGACATGCAATGAAGGCCTTGGAGACTTGATCTTCTCCATAAAATTTTTTCAGTTTTTTAATTGCCTTTATATCTGCTTTGTCAGGATGTTCTTTGAACTTACATTCTATAGGGATAAGTTTCTGATCTATTTCCAATATAAGATCTACCTCATTTCCTGTACGATCACGCCAGAACCACAGCCCTGCACTTGGTGCGTGCCAGTCCCTCCATCTTATCCATTGATTAATACAATAGTTCTCCCACAGTGCTCCAGCATAAGGGCTTTGCATAATGTTTTCCATTGTTTGAAAGCCCAAAAGATATGCTAATAGCCCTGTATCAGTAAAATAGAGTTTTGGTGATTTGACTAAGCGTTTGCCCAAAGATTTAAAATAGGGTTCAAGGAGGAAAAGTTGGCCTGAAGAGCATAGGATGCTGATCCATTCCTTTGAAGTAGTGGCTGAGATTCCTACATCCCGGCCAATATCAGACATATTCAAAATAGATCCTGCTCTTACAGCGCATGCCCTTAGAAATCTTTCAAAGTCTCGTAATCTTCCTATCCTGATTAGGTTTCTAACATCTCGTTCCAAATAAGTAGCCACATAACCTTGATACCATCTATCTCTGCTAGGTGGATGTTTAGGGTCTTTCCAAAGGCCTGGAAAACTCCCTTTCCACAAAAAAGTAAACCAATCTTTCCATGTTGAGGTTGAAGGTCTAAAAGCCCTTTTCCATTCTAGGCCAGAGAGGCCAAGGAGAGGAATTACAGATGTTCTGCCTGCAAGGCTTTCTGTGACAGACTGCATAAGTACAAAATTTTGTGATCCTGACAGTATAAATAGACCATTTTGCTCTCTGTGTTGATCAACATATTGTTTTATATGACGAAAAATCGCTGGTGCATATTGAATTTCGTCCAAGACAGCCGGTGGTGGAAAGCGTCTTAGAAATTCTTCTGGCATTGTTTCCGCCATTTCAGCCAGTGCTGGTGAATCTAAAGAAACGTAGAGGTAATCAGGGAAAGATTTTTCTACAATTGCAGTTTTTCCTACCTGTCTAGGTCCTGTAATAACAATAACTGGAAATTCTATGGAGATTTTTTTAACTTCTTCTTCTAATTCTCTTTTAATCCACATGTGACAATTTTAAGTTATTACTTTAAAATTGTCAAAAATTTTTGCACAATTTCTGCCATCAGTATGAGAAGAAGAGGTTAGACAACTGCAATGGTCTCAATTTTGCTTTTCCTTGGGAAGATGTTCTCATTAAAGTAATAAAGGAATAATGCGACAAATGGACCCACATAATACCGTCAATGGTAAAATAATTCTGTTAACTGGTGGCACAGGTTCTTTTGGTAAGAATTTTTGTCGTTATCTTTTAAAACATTGCGACCCTAAAGTAATCCGAGTTTATAGCCGGGATGAATTGAAACAGCACGAAATGCGTCAAGAATTTGGCGATAAAAGACTTCGTTATTTTATAGGAGATGTGCGCGATTTGAACCGTCTAAAGAGGGCTATGGAGGGTTCAAATTTAGTTGTTCACGCTGCTGCTTTGAAACAAGTGCCTGCATGTGAGTACAATCCATTTGAAGCTGTTAAGACCAATATACATGGAGCACAAAATGTTATTGATGCAGCCATTGATACAGGTGTCGAAAAAGTCGTGGCGTTGAGTACAGATAAGGCAGTCAATCCAGTCAATCTTTATGGAGCCACAAAACTTTGTGCAGATAAATTGTTTATTCAAGGAAATGCATATGCTGGAAACAGAATAACAAGGTTTGCTTGTGTTAGATATGGAAATGTCATTGGAAGTCGAGGAAGTGTAATACCTCTGTTTCTCAAACAAAAGGATGAGGGCATTTTGACAATTACAGATGAACGAATGACACGTTTTTGGATTACTCTAGATGAAGCAGTAGAGCTTGTATTAAAGGCCTTTTATTATATGCAGGGTGGAGAGATTTTTATACCCAAAATTCCTAGTATGAAGATTTTAGATTTAGCTAAGGCAATATGTCCAGAGTGTAAATTAGAAACAATAGGGATTAGGCCTGGAGAGAAATTACATGAGGCCCTTACAGGT
>JAMOUE010000150.1 GCA_027068235.1 Deltaproteobacteria bacterium
ATACCTTTTTGTCTTTCAACAGTTCAAGTACCGCAGGGGCCGGAAGTGGAATGGTACCATGTGAACAGGTTACAAATCCTCTTGAAAGGGGCAGGGGAGAACAAAATATCGTATCGAGACCTAGAGAATATCTGGCCAGCAACCCACCTGTTACATCAATTATGGCATCAATTGCGCCAGTTTCATGAAAATGCACCTTCTCAACTGGAATGCCATGAATCTTGGCCTCGGCTTTTGCAAGTTTTTCAAAGGCTGCTGTAGCCTGGCATTTTATTTTGTCAGGCAGGGAAGAAGAGGCAATTATTTCTTTTATTTCATCAAGATGCCTTTGGGGCGAGGGGGAAGTCTCTGCAATGATCTCGACCTTTAAACCAGATAGCCCTTTTACTGAGACACGTTTTATGGAGATAGTAACACCTTTCAGGCCAAGAAGGTGTGGAAGCTCCAACAGTTCCTCTTTGTCCCAGCCAGCATCTATGAATGCACCAAGGAGCATGTCCCCACTGATACCTGAAAAGCAGTCCAGATATCCTATCTTCATTTCTCCTCTTCCTTTATTTGGGCCTCCACCCAGGCATATATCTTTTCTCTGTAGTACCAGGCTGGTGCTGCAACAACGAGAGTAATAATCAAGATAGAGATAAAGCCTGCCCAGTTACCGTTGTAGATCTCTGCCCCTTGCCAGCTCAACATCAAGGTTCCGGGTATTCGACCTATAGAGGAGATAAAGACGAAGATCTGCCAGGGCATTCTTGTTAACCCCAGGAAATAGCATAGGAAATCTTTGGGAAAGCCTGGAAATACATACAGGAAGAAACAGATGAAGATCCCTTGATGTTCCAAGAGCCCCTCTAGTTTCCAATACCACTCGGATTTTTTAAGCCATGGCTCCACGAATCTTCTAAAGTGTCTTGAGATGGAAAAGGCCAGTATCGAACCGATGCTGAGTCCTATTGTGGAGTAAAGGAGTCCTAGCCACTTTCCAAATAGAAAACCTCCAACCACGCCTGTGGCCTCACCGGGTATTGGTGAAAATACTACTTGGAGTGCCTGGAGCAGGATGAAACCTATGGGGCCAAAGGGACCAAGAGACAGGACAAAATTTCTAATAGCCTCCTTTTTTTCAAGAAGGGCAAGCCCCCAGGCAATAAGGTTGGGGATTTTGTTGCCAAATATTAAGAGAAGAATCAGTACGGCTGATACTGCGCCTAAAAGGATCGCTATGTGTCTTTTTTGCATTGAAAAGAGTCTATTTCAGACAAGGTTTGGAATCAACTCCTGCACAAAATGGTGTCACGGCGCCAATTCCAATCGTCCTTTGTGGGAAAGTCAACAACGTAATGTCCTCCTCTACTCTCCTTTCTTGTGGATGCAGCTTCTATGATGAGTTGCGCAGTCATGGCAATGTTTCTAAGCTCTAAAAAGTCCCTTGTAATGATGTAGTCCCAGTAGTGTTGGTTGATCTCATGGAGTATGGGCTTTAGTCTTTGTGCTGCAAGCTGGAGCCTTTTTGCGCTTCTTACAATGCCAACGTAATTCCACATGAGTCTCCTTATGACATCCCAGTTGTGAGAGATGAGAACCGCTTCCTCCATATCCACAGCCCCACCTGAGTCCCAAGGCGGGACCTCGATCTTGGGCATGGATTTAAGCTCGTCATGGATTTCAACGGCCTTTTTTGCTGCCCTGTGAGCCATGACCATCCCTTCAAGGAGCGAGTTAGAAGCCAATCTGTTTGCTCCATGAAAGCCTGTGCAAGCAGTCTCTCCCAAGGCAAATAGTCCAGCAAGGTCTGTCTGCCCCCAGATGTCTGTAACTACTCCGCCACACATATAGTGGGCTGCTGGCACTACGGGAATGGGCTCTTTGGTGATATCCATTCCATATTTTAGACACGTCTTATAGATGTTTGGGAACCTTTTTTTTATAAAGTCTGCCGATTTGTTGCTTATGTCCAGATAGACACATTCCTTTCCCGTTTTTTTAAGTTCTGCATCTATTGCCCTGGCTACAACATCTCGGCCTGCAAGTTCCTTTCTGACAGGATCATACTTTTCCATAAAGGTGCGGCCTTGCCAGTCAATCAGCTTTGCCCCTTCACCACGAAGCGCCTCTGAGATTAGAAAGTTTTTTGCCTTTGAATGATAGAGCAGGGTAGGATGAAATTGTACAAATTCTAGGTTGGCGATTCGAACACCTGCCCTGTACGCAATTGCTATTCCATCACCTGTGGCAACATCTGGATTACTGGTGTAGAGGTAGACCTTTCCTGCCCCTCCAGTTGCCAGAAATGTTATATCAGCAAGTACAGCATGGATCTTTCCTGTTGAAGCATCAAGGACATAGGCTCCTAGGCATCGGTCTCCTTTGCAGACAGTGGCTGTGCTTTCAGTGGAACATTCGATTTTACATGAGGTCAATAGATCAACTACTACGAAGTCTTCGAGTATCTCGATATTGGGATGCGTCAAGGCCTTTTCCACAAGGACTCTTTGAATCTCAAGGCCTGTAAAGTCTCCGCTGTGCACAACCCGTCTTCTGCTATGCCCTCCTTCCTTACCAAGCTCATAGTTGCCATTGTCATCCCTGGTAAATCTTACACCTAGTTTTTCAAGTTCCTCGATACGTGGTGGTCCGTCTCGGACTATTGCCCTTACTGCATCTTCATGGCTTAGGCCGTCACCTGCAAGAATGGTGTCATATTCATGAAATACGAAATTATCATCACTTCCAAGGACGCAGGCAATTCCTCCCTGTGCAAGCCTTGTGGCAGTGTCTGAGCGGTTTTTTTTCGTAACTACTAAAACATTTCCATGCCC
>JAMOUE010000151.1 GCA_027068235.1 Deltaproteobacteria bacterium
GGGATAGCTCCAAAAATTCCACATCTCCCAGAAAAAACCGCATACCAAACCACTTACTGCAAGCCTCGCAATGGCTCCAAGCCTTCCATCCAAGACGGCATCAATAAGATTTTCTTTTACTCCAAGTACCTTTTTGGTATTGCAGATCACAAGCAGCGGTGAAATCCACAAAAATGGAAATAGTATGTCTGGGAATCTGCCCAAAAATATCAAACAACTTATTGAAAAGACAAGCATTACAAACGCATACCATCTTTGCCATACAAAATGGCACTTAAGATCAAAGGCCTTTTCAAAGGCACAGGTACATTTCAAAAGTTCATTTAGAGACAGCACCGCTGGAAGCACTGTAGAAAATGAAAGAGAGGCCATAAAAACATACTTGGCTGGCCCTATGTTTGAAACGCCTATATAGTACCAATTTTGAACAAAACGATTCATAAACTCAAAATACCACCAAAAAAGGCTACTTAAGAAAAAAAGCAGCATAAAAGCAAGGGGTCTTCTCAACATCAGACATGAACCAAGACGCCACTGTGTTAGTGCATTTAAAAATATGATGAATCCCAACCACAATGGTGTAAATGTCCACATCCGAACAGATTGAGGAGTTGTAATAATGTTCCAGGCAACGCCCCAGGAAACAACCATTAATCCAAGACCCAATAGGCCCCATTTTGGGAACTTCCCAGCTGGAGGTCTTATACCCACCTGCCTGAAATATTTCAAAAATCTTAAGGCTAGAGGAGTCAAAAGTATTATCGAAAGACCAATGGACAAAAGGAATGCGACATGATTTTTAGGGGCATGGGCAACATATCTTGTTAATGGTGGAAACTCCAAAAAATGAGACACCGGAAAGCCGGCCACTGCCATGCCGGCTATTGGAGATCCAACCAATATAATGATAGAAATCAGATAGCTTGCAAAAAGTCTGGAATTGAAATAGTTGTCAGAGTAAAGTGCCATTGGTTTTCAGATATACAAACGTCAATTAATAAAAATAATAACAGGTAAAGGAGACATATAAAGATATGCAGCGGAATCTGCTTTCAGAAAAATTTTTTAAAACAGCCCAAAGAGTAATACCTGGTGGAGTAAACAGCCCTGTAAGGGCATGCAAGTCTGTTGGTACAAATCCCATCTTTGTTGAATCTGGCAGTGGCAGTTGGATCTGGGACGTGGACGGAAACTCATATGTTGATTTTGTCTGTTCATGGGGTCCTCTTATTCTTGGACATTGCCATCCTGATGTAATGGCCGCAGTGAAAAAAGAGGCAGACAAGGGAACGAGTTTTGGCATTCCCACGTGGAATGAGGTTAGACTTGCAGAAATGATAGTTAATGCAGTGCCTTCAATAGAAAAGGTAAGGCTTGTCAATTCAGGCACAGAGGCCACCATGAGTGCCGTAAGACTGGCAAGGGGTTTTACGAACAGAAAAAAGATTGTCAAATTCAATGGTTGTTATCACGGACATGCAGACTCTTTTTTGGTAAAGGCCGGTTCTGGTGTGGCAACACTTGGCATTCCAGGCAGTCCAGGCGTACCTGAAGAAATAGTGCAAAATACCATTGCAGTACCCTTTAACGACAAAGAAATACTTCAACAAGTTTTAGACCAGGAGGGAGACGATATAGCCTGCGTAATAGTAGAACCCGTACCTGCAAACATGGGGGTTGTCCTTCCCGATGATGATTTTTTGCCTTTTTTGAGAAAGGTCACAGAGGAACGCGGCATAATTTTGATATTTGATGAAGTAATAACAGGCTTCAGGCTTGGACTTGGTGGCGCCCAAGAATACTTTGACATTATGCCAGACCTTACTTGCTTGGGCAAAATTATAGGTGGAGGCCTACCCGTTGGAGCTTATGGCGGCAGATCAGACATTATGAACTACATTGCACCAGATGGACCTGTATATCAGGCTGGAACCCTTTCTGGCAACCCAATGGCCACGGCAGCCGGTATAAAGACTTTAGAGATCCTTGCAAGGCCTGGCATATATGAAACGCTTAAAGAGAAAATGGACTACCTTGTTGAGGAGTTGAAGGTCCTGGCAAAGAAATATGATGTAACTTGCACAATTCAAAATATCGGCTCCATGATGACTTGTTTCTTTGGCGTTGAAGGACAGATTAAAAATTTCGACCAGGCGGCAAAGTCTGACACGGACTTTTACGGCAAATATTTTAGGCAAATGTTAAAAAATGGGGTCTATATTGCACCCTCCCAATTTGAGGCTGCTTTCGTTTCTATGGCCCACAGTTGGGACGATTTAGACATTGCCCTGGAGGCCACTGAATCGTCATTCAAAATTCTTGCATAAGGCAAAATAATATGCTATCTGATATTGAACGTCAGGCACGGAGGCTCAGTAGACGTTATCTTTTTACTGCTGAGGATCACAAAAGGCCTGAAGAAAGGGACGAGTAAGCCATGGGTACCATCCGGCAGGAACTGGCCCAGGCATTGCGGCACTTTAGTAATGCCACAACAATAGCACTGGCAGTTGTTTTATCGACATTTGCCGGGGTACTTACAGGATACTACCTGGATACAAGGCTCTTTGATGACAAGACCTATCCATGGCTTACCATTGTGTTTTTCTTTTTTGGTCTCGGGGGGGGAATCAAGAACTTCATAATCCTCACCAGGCGTTTTACCAAAGAGGCTGAAAAAGAAAAAGGGGAAAGGAAGGGGACAGTCCTTGGAACCCAGGACGATAAACATAAGAGAGATCTTAACGGGAAATCTTGATCCTGCCTTTATTAGGATTTTCATGGCTGCCAACTGGATAATCATGGCTATATTGGTGGCTGCATCTACTCTCTTTTCCTCTACCGAGATGTCCGCAGGTATCTTACTGGGTGGCATTATTGCCAACCTCAACTGTGTAGGTCTCGACAAAGACTGCAAGCGCGTAATGAAATGGCGCAGTATGGCAGCTTACTACGCTGGAATGGCTGTACGTATGGGACTTATAGCACTAGCAGTTACGGTTGCCATACTGTTTATGAAGGATATATTTTCTCCTATAGGGCTTTTTATTGGCCTATCAGTTGCCGTAATTAATTTTTATCTGTTGGTCATAGCAATGCTTATCTATAGAGTCAAATTTAAGGAGGCAGTTTAACCATGGAACATCCCTTATTATTTCTAAGTCTTTTACTGGAAGCACTGGGACTTCCTGCCCATGGCGGAGACAGTATTTTTGCACAAATTCTTGCTCCTCACATGCAATACAGTTATCTGGCCATGATTATATGTGTGTTAATTGCATGGGCAGCCACTTCCAAAATGGAACTGAGAGTTCCTAAAGGGCTTCAGAACCTGATGGAGATCTTTGTAGACTGGTCTGAAAACTTCATTGAAGAACAGACCCATGACAAAAAACTTACCATGATCATCTTCCCAATGATGACCACTTTTATGTTCTACATATTGGTGGCCAACTATTTGGGACTTATTCCTGGCTTTATGTCCCCAACCGCAAACCTTAATGTAACTCTGGGATGTACTGCCATTTCCATTGCTACTTATCACATCTTGGGAGTCAGATTTCACGGCATAAAATACATAAAGCAGTTTATGGGCCCCATTCCTGCAATGGCCCCTATGATGTTCCCTATCGAGGTATTTAGCCACATAGGAAGGATCCTGAGTCTCTCCATTCGACTCTTTGGTAACATGGTTTCAAAAGAGATCCTTCTTGGATTGCTCTTCATGTTGGCAGGTCCTTACTTGGCTCCTCTACCAATCATGATACTTGGATGTCTGGTGTGTCTGCTTCAGGCATTCATTTTCTACGTGCTTTCAATCGTTTACTCAGTCGAGGCCATGGTTGGAGCACACTAGGCGCAGAAATATAAATTTGAGAAGAAGAAGGCCAAATATATATTAAAAACGTAGGAGGTTTTGTAAAATGAAGAAGTTTTCTTGGATTTCTGTTTTATCTGTACTTTTCGTACTTGCTTGGGCTGGACTTTCCTTTGCAGCCGGTGATGATGTAGCCAAGGGTGGCCATGTTGGTTTCCTTATGGCAGCTTCAGTTCTTGCTGCTGGTCTTGGTGTTGGTATCGCTGCTTCTGGTTGCGGTGTTGGAATGGGTCACTGTGCAAAGGGTTGTCTTGACGGTACAGCAAGGAATCCAGAGCTTGCTGGTAAGCTCACCGTTACCATGTTTATCGGTTTGGCTCTTATCGAGTCACTTACCATTTACGCACTCGTTGTTGCTCTTATCGCACTCTACGCAAACCCAATGCTTCCAAAGCTTATGACCATTTTCGGTCTTGGTGGCTAATTAGTTACGCAAACATAGAATGTATGAAAGGCTTCAGCTTTTATAAGCTGGAGCCTTTTTTATTATTAATGCATCAAAAAAGTGCTTAACGTACTTCCAGTGTAATATCTGCCAGCTCAATTATTGCCGGATTGTTCTCCACAATTATCAAGGTGGAACCAAGGGTTACGAGTTCTGAGAAAAAATCAATCAGTGAAGCAACATCCTTTGGATGGAGGCCGGCTGTTGGCTGATCCAAAAGCAAAAAGCTTTTTCTTCTTATCCCTTTCTGGGTAAGATGCGCAGCGATCTTTAGCCTTTGAGCCTCTCCAGTAGAAAGACTCGTCAGAGGTTGACCAAGAAGAACGTAACCTATACCGACTCGTTCTCCCATCTCAAGCGGTTTTCTTATAGAGGATACACCTGAAAAAAAATCCGCAGCCTCTGACAACGACATATCCAATACTTCTTTTATATTCCGCCCCTTGTAAGTGATATCTAAAATCTCTGCATTATACCGCGCGCCTTCGCAAACAGGACACTGGTAAGTTAACGAATATCCAAAACCTTCCTTTTCCACACTCCCTGTGCCCTTGCACGCCTCACACCTGCCACCTTTTTTGGCAAGAGAAAACATATTGGCCGTAAGCCCATAACTTCGCGCCTGCCTTGTTCTTGAAAAAAGAGTCCTTATACCACCAAAAACCGACAGCACTGTTGCTGGAATTGAATACTTGCTGCGAAAAATTGCTCCTTGTGGAACATTCAACACTGCTGAATCTGATGGGAAAACCTTGGCAAGCTCTGCTGCAATACCTGACAACATCAAGGTCTTGCCACTGCCTGTAGGACCACATATTACATTGATACCACCTTGAATAAGCTTGATGGCCTTGCTCTTACCTGTTAGAGGTGTCACCACATCCAACAAAAGCTCTTCTGACTCTTTATCTTTAGATTGGCGAATCCTTTTATATTTTGTAGCTGCATCATGAGAAAGTGCTACAACAAGACTATCTTTGTTATCTTCATCAAGCCAACCAGCCCTAATGAGTTTACCGCCTTTTTCTCCACCTTCCGGTCCTATTTCCAAGAAATAATCCGCTATACCAACCGCTTCGGGCGCGTGTTCAATCATTACTACTGTATTGCCAGAATTCTTTAGACCTTGTATCAATGCACATATGGCCTGTCTTTCCCTTGGAGGCAAAACGGAAACTGGTTCATCTAGTACGTAAAGCACACCTGTAAGACGCTGAGCCAACAAACTGCTAAGACGAAGCTTCAAAAACTCGCCTGAAGATATGGCCGTTATTGGCCGCGACGGTTCCAGATGACCTATCTCAAGTCCCATCATGGATTGGACCAAAGAGGTAACTTTTTCTAAGAGTGGAGCTAACCATTCGTCCTTTTCTTCAATTGCCTCTAGCCAATCGAGTATAAAGTGATGGAGTTCTGAAACAGGCTCTGATAACAGCTCATCAAGCCTTTTTCCATTAAGAAGTAGCTCTGCTTCAACTGCATCGCTCTTGTTACTACTGCTTTTATGTTTCTGGTGGCCAGGAAAGGCATAAAGTCTCGAACAAGTGGGGCACCACAACTTTGTTGAAAAAAAATGGCTTACAAACTTGCCTTTTTCTTCTTCTATATCACACACAACCCGTTCATCTCCCTCATCAAGGGCGGTTTTTAACGAATCAAAGAGCCTATGCCTTTTGCCACCAGTCAATTTCAGCCTATCAATGATCAAGTAAAGACTGGATTCATCGCCAAGGGCATCCATGACTCTATCAAGCTCCTCATCAAGAAAATATATTTGGCCACCTATCTCCACACGAATAAATCCACTGCTTTGAAGCTGCGTAAGCACTAAACTTCTTTCTTCTCTATCCTCAGGAAGATCAACAGGAGCCTTTATTATCACCCGTTTATCCCTAGCCTTTTCTTCTACATCAGCAACTATCTCCTCTAGTTGACTGGCAGCAAGGATATAACCACATGAGGGGCATACATACTTGCCAGAAAAACCAAAAAGATTCTTTATAAATCGATTCAGCCCTGAAACACTCCCCACAGTAGATGCAGGATTTCTTTGCTGAACATGGCCTCTCAATATAAGGCTTGGACACACTGGCTCTAAAAGATCCAGATATTCCTCTTCCTTCAGCTCAATAGAACCTCGTGTCATGGCCGTATCTCCAAGAAGCTGAAGGTATCTATGCCGGGAAACCTTACCCAATAGATCGATTATTAGGGATGATTTTCCACTGCCAGAAACACCAGTAACCAATGTGATCTTTCCTATTGGAATCTCTACATGGATGTTTTTGAGATTGTGAAGGCGCGCATTCTTGATGTTTATAAAATCTGTCATAAGCCCCAACGAAATATCAATAACGCAATAAATTTATATATAAAAATTTAATATTTTTCATTTTTTGGAGTTAAAATTTTTTTAACTATTAGCCGATAAAATTAATAAAAGATAAATCATTCATACGGGTCTCATTAGAATGAAAATAACACTTGATAAAAATTTTGGCAGACATAAATGTTTTAAAAACATGGTGGCCCACTATTTCTCACCCTTTCATCTTTGTGGAGGTCTGATTCTCATAGCCTATAAAACAAAAAGGCGCCTATTAAAGCGCCTAATATTCAAAAGTATAAGACTTTATGAAACATTTTATAGGTCTATTTTAAAACTCAATTAAATACCCCCATCAAAAGATCATTGCTAGGCTCTGTTGGGCTACATGGGCTATAGAGGCAAGAGGCTCTGGCAAAACTCCTAAATACAAAACACCAAGTGCAGCCACTAACAAAGCCACTATTGTAGGTGCTGCAACGGCTCCTCGAACAACTTGACGAACTTCTTCCTTCATATACATCATATAAATTACCTTAAGATAATAGTAGGCCCCTATTACACTTGTCAGCACACCTAAAGCTACCAAAAGATAGTAACCTTCTTTTATTGCTGCAGAAAAAACGTAAAATTTGGCAATAAACCCTGCTGTTGGTGGAAGGCCCGCCATAGCAACCAAAAACAGACTTAATGCAAAGGCAAGAGATGGATAACGGTAGCCTATACCTCTGTAATCCTCTAACGATTGGGCATTTCTTTCAACACCATCTAGCAGATAGATAACGCCAAAGGCACCTATATTCATAAGGGTATAAACAAACAGATAAAATAAAACTCCGGTCCTGCCCTCTTCATTGGCTGCAAGCACGCCCACTGCCATGTAACCTGCATGTGCAATGGAAGAATATGCCAGAAGCCTTTTGATATTTGTTTGTGTTGCTGCAAGCAGATTACCAAAAAACATGCTTAAAAGCGCCACCCACCACAAAACCGGCTGCCAATAAGGATTGAGGGCAGACAAGTTGATGGTTGAAGCATAATCTGGCTGCCCGCTACTGGACAAGATAGGAGTAAAGGTAACAAAAAGTACCTTTATGAACACTCCAAATGCGGCTGCTTTTACAGCAGTGGCCATGAAGCCTGTAACAACTGAAGGCGCACCCTCATAGGCATCTGGAGTCCACATGTGAAAAGGCACCATAGCCATTTTGAAGAAAAAGCCACACAGTATCATTGCAAATGCAAGGATAACGGGCAACTTTTGATACATTCCTATAGATAACGACTGAGCAATCATGGTGATGTTGACAGTACCAGTCAGCCCATACAGCAAGGCAACGCCAAACAGAAAAAGGGCCGAGCCAAAACTTCCCAGCAAGAAATACTTAAGGGCCCCTTCCTGGCTAAACGGACTATCCTTAATAAAGGCTACCAGGGCGTAAACAGCCAGTGACATTATTTCTAAAGTAATAAACATCATCAAAAGATCTACAGACTGTACCAAACCAATAGCCCCTGCTACAGCGTATACCAGAAGGATATAGTACTCTCCCCTCAAAAGCTGATTGTTTCTCAAGTAGCCTATGCTCATTAGGGATGCCAGCAGCCCTGAAAACACCATGATGACAGATATAAAGATACTGAATTTGTCTGCGGAGAATACATTCATGAAAACTATATCGTGGAGGTCCCACTGCCTATAAACTATATGACCAAGGGTTGCAGCAAAGATAAATACAGTTAGCCATCCCAAACATTGCCCCCTTGTCTCATCATCCTTGTCTAGAAGCAACATATCGGCAAATATCAACACTAAACCGGCTGCAATAAGTATCAACTGGCCACCGCACACTTCCCAAAGATGATATATGTCAAAGGAAAGATTTATCTGATTCATTACACCTACTCCTTGTACTCCTTGGCCAATGACGCAAAAGCAGCCGTCAAAGAGATGGTATCGGCTGCTGCAACGTGAGATTTATCCTTTACTTGTTCAACCTTTACCTGTGAGATGAAGTGGTCAACCGAGGTATGCATCTTGTTAAGGAAAAAGTTTGGGAAAAGTCCAATCCAAAATATAAGGACTAAAAGGGGAATCATGTAGGCCATCTCTCTGAGATTAAGATCCCTGAGATTAAGATTTGAAGAATTGGTCACCTTTCCGTAAAAGACCCTCTGAACCATCCAAAGCATATAAACAGCCCCAAGAATAACTCCTGTTGCAGCAAGAACCGCTGCCAACTTGTTAACCTTGAATGCTCCAAGAAGGATAAGGAACTCTCCAATAAATCCGTTTGTAGTAGGAAAGCCTATGGATGAAAGCGTTACTATAAGAAATATGGTTGAATACACAGGAACTATCCTGGCTATTCCTCCATATTCTTTTATCAGCCTTGTGTGCCTTCTCTCATATATTATTCCAACCAAAAGAAACAGTGCGCCAGTTGAGATTCCATGATTTATCATCTGAAGCACCGAACCCTCAACTCCCTGTCTGGTGAGTACATACAAACCCAACATGCAATAACCAAGATGAGATACAGAGGAATATGCAACAAGCTTCTTGATATCAGGCTGTACCATGGCAACAAGGGCGCCATATATTATCCCTATTACAGACAATGTAATGATGAGTGGAGCAAAGTAATCGGAACCATGAGGGAATAATGGCATTGCAAACCTGAAAAATCCATAAGTCCCCATCTTCAACAAGATACCAGCAAGGATTACTGAACCGGCTGTAGGAGCCTCAACATGGGCATCTGGAAGCCATGTATGCAAGGGAAACATTGGAACCTTGATGGCAAAGGCCAGGGCAAAGGCTGCAAAAAACAGAATCTCATAGGTGCGAGGCATGGGTGTGCCATAAAGTTGGAGTAGGTCAAAGGTAATCTGCCCTGCATGATCGTTGTGGAAATAGACCAGCCCAATAATAGAAACAAGCATGAGTAAAGAACCCACTGCCGTATAGAGAAAAAACTTTACAGCAGCATAGATCCTTCTTTCTCCACCCCACACACCAATAATGAGATACATTGGAATGAGCATCAACTCCCAAAATACATAGAAGAGAAAGAGGTCAATGGCCACAAAAGTCCCTATCATTGCAGTCTCAAGCACCAACAATGAAACCTGGAACTCCTTCACGTGTTTGTCTATCGCTCTCCATGTTGACAAAATTGTAAGTGGGGCGAGGAAAGTGGTTAAAAGGACGAGCCAAAGGGACAGGCCATCTATTCCAAGCTTATAATGTATGCCATAACTTCCTATCCACGTATGATCCTCAACGAGCTGAAACCCGGTAATAGAGCCATCGAAAGCACCGTATATCCTTAAAGATGCCAAGAACGTAAAAATGCTTGCAGATAGAGCCACACCTCTTATTACATTTTTACCCGTCTCACTCTTTTGAGGGATCGCCAATATAAAAAGCACTCCCAAAAGTGGCAGGAACGTTACATATGTCAAAATGGGGTCGTTCATAAGGCTCCCTTTCTCCTCTTGATTAGATGACTTTATACTCCATAAAGGCCTAACACACTTTGAGCAGGCCCTTTACCTATATATGAAAAAACAGAGAATGGTTATCAGCCCTACCAACATAAAGGTTCCGTAGGTCTGGACGTATCCATTTTGAACAAGCCTAGTACCTGCAGATAAACGTTTTACCAACCACGCCGGTCCATTCACTCCGATACCGTCTATGAAAAAGACATCTAGAACCTTCCATAAGAACAGGCTTAGATAATAGATTGGAAGAACCACTAAAAATTCATAAATTTCATCTACATAGTATTTGTTGTATATAACCCGATAGTGAAAGGCATATCTTTCTGCAAGTCTTTGCGGCAAATCCTTACCATGAACCATATAGATGTAATAGGCAAGGGAGATACCCACTATGGCTACCACCACGGAAGTAGTAACAAGTGTCCACTCTAGAGCTTCAGGTACATGGCCATGTCTTGCGTAATGGGCCACTATATGGTCAGAACCTTGAAACACTGGTTCTAAAAAGCCTTCAAGGATATTTGGAATGTGGCCCAAGTGCTTGCCAATTATCTCAGGTATGCCTAGCCAACCTCCTACTACAGAAAGAAATGCTAGGATCACAAGGGGAATTGTCATGTTTAGTGGTGATTCGTGCAGATGGTGTCTCTGTTCCTCAGTCCCCCTAAACTCTCCATGAAAAGTCATAAAGATTAACCTGAACATGTAAAACGCTGTAATACCAGCACCTATTGTCCCCACAACCCAGATGATCTTTCCTGCAAAGGGATGGTAAACGAATGAGAAGGCCTTACCAAGGATTTCATCCTTACTAAAAAAACCGGCAAATGGCGGCAGACCAGCAATTGCAAGGGTAGCAACAAGCATCGTGATGTAGGTAATAGGCATCTTTTTGGCCAGGCCACCCATATTTCTCATATCCTGATCTCCACCCATGGCATGTATTACCGAGCCGG
>JAMOUE010000152.1 GCA_027068235.1 Deltaproteobacteria bacterium
GTAATTGTCAGGTCTGTCTTTCTCCAAGGCGCAGGCTTTGATCTGCTATGGACTCAATATATTCCAATGGCAGTCATAGGAGTCGTGTCCTTGGCCATTGCAGGTTTTCTATTTAAAAGAAGGCTCAACTAATACTCTTCGTCATCCTTACCATAGAGCCTTTGGCTTATTCCGGCAGCCTTCTCAGGCGACATATTTGCAAGTATCTTAGCCACCTTTTTACTCTTCATGATAGCGAACAACTTGGTTACAGTTTCTTCGTCGAGTTTGTCAAGCAAGGCTGCTGCCCTTACAGGGTCCATTGAACTGTAGACTCCTGCAAGATGTTGCAACCTGGCCTCCTCTTCAAAGCGCCGTTTTTTAACAGGTCCCTCTAGTTTTTGCTGGAGTTCTTTTAGTTGCTTTATCTTTTCTTGAATATCCTTTTGAAGAAGACGTAAGTCTTCCTCTTTTTTCTGAAGCTGATCTTCCCTCTCGTCAAGTTTTGCCATCTTGGTTCTAAGAAGGCTAAGGAGCTCAGGATTGCACTGCTGTTCAATATCATTTTCTAAAGAGGAAGACGCCTTTTTGGATTTGGAGGCTGCTGATGCCTCATCCTCAAAAAAGACCAAACCGGAATGGAAGTTAAAGAGCATGGCAACCAAGACTACCATTTTAGCAGACAACGCAGCAGCCAAGACCTTTATCCATATTCCATTCCAGTTTCTTTCCTTCATCCTTATTTACTCCTTTGCCTGGCATGGCTAAGTGATACCAGATCATCAAGTTCTTTTTGTAGTTGGGAATCAACCTCTTTGAGATAACGTTTCAAATCCCTTTCTCGCATTCCAGAGACGAGTTCGCTGTCTATGTGCCGTTGATGAAGCTGACCCTTGGCCTGGGCAAGTTCTATGTTTGCCTGTTTCAGCCTCTTATCAAGTTCTTTGCACTTTTGTTCCATTTGCGAAAGAAGCTGACACCTAAAATTAAAGTCTGATGACATAATTCCCTCCTCCATCTTTTTGTTAAGCTCCAACTCTTCCCTCTTTAAAATCTGTATGTTTCGCCTAAGTTCTTCTTCTATGGCCTTTTGTTTGCTTAAAGCTGCAGTAAATTCCATTTCTGCTAGCTCTTCCATCCTCTTTCTAACCCTTAGCAAGGTCTCAAGCCTGAAGTGAAATTTCATTTTATTCCAAACCCTTACTGAAAGATGCCTATGAGCCTCGATATAGACTCTTCAAGACTTGACCTTTCATCCACTGCCTGACATAGAAAGCGTTTCACCTCTTCTATCTTGCTAAGGGCAAAGTCTATCTCCGGGTTGGTGCCGCGCGTATAGGCCCCAAGATTCACCAGGTCTTCTGCCCTGCTATATACCGACAGCACCTTCACCAACTTCTGGTATGAAGCAATCTGGCCAGGGGCTGCAATGTCCCTCATTATCCTGCTGATACTTTGCAGGATATCGATTGCAGGATAGTGACCTTGATGGGCAAGATCTCTGCTAAGTACCACATGCCCATCCACTATGCTGCGAACAGAATCAGCTATTGGCTCATTCATATCGTCCCCTTCAACCAGCACGGTGTATATACCAGTAATGCTTCCAGCGTCTGCTTTCCTGCCTGCCCTTTCAAGAAGCTTTGGAAGTTCTGCAAAAACCGAGGGAGTGTATCCTCTCGAGGTTGGTGGTTCGCCAATGGACAACCCAACCTCTCTATGGGCCATTGCAAACCTGGTTACAGAATCCATCATAAGGATGACGTCTTTACCCTTGTCACGAAAGTATTCAGCCAAGGCAGTTGCCAAGTAGGCTCCTCTCAACCGTATAAGTGGCGGCTGATCCGAAGTGGCTACTACGACAACAGATCTTTTCAAACCTTCTGGCCCTAGATCCCTTTCGATAAAATCCCTAAGCTCCCGTCCTCTTTCTCCAATAAGCCCGATAACACTAACATCTGCAGCAGTATGGCGTGCAATCATGCCAAGAAGTGTGCTCTTTCCCACTCCTGACCCAGCCATAATGGCTATCCGCTGACCCTTACCAAGGGTAAGGCAGGCATTTATGGCACGAACTCCAACATCCACTGGTGTGTCTATCCTGGGCCTTTCCATTGGATTTAAAGGATCAGCATACAAGGGATAATGATCGTCAAAGGTAATAGGCCCTTTGGAGTCAATAGGAAGGCCTCTAGCATCAAGAACCCTTCCAAGAAGTGACTCTCCAACCCCTACCCTTGCATGTTCCTGGCTCACCCATATCTTGCTTCCAGGCTCTATGCCCCTCATATCCCCAAGGGGCATGAGAAGAACCCTGTTGTTTCTAAACCCAACCACCTCAGCAGGAATGGTGTTGCCAGACTTCACCTCAACGGAGCATATGCCACCAATTGGCACGCCTGGCCCTTGACCTTCTATCACCATGCCCACCACCTCTTTCACTATGCCGCAGGCACGAATGGTGTTGGTTGTCTCAACGGTATCCTTATAGATATCAAGATCGATATCCAAAACATCTTGCAAAGACAGTTCCCCGGCCATGGCTACCCTTTTACTTCCTCTATCTTTTTGAGCTCCTTTGGCAACTCAACACCTGTTCTTTCAAATAACTGTCTTCCTATATCTTCTATCAGACATAGCCATCTCGATTCCACAGAGGCATCTACAAGGCCAAAGTCCGTCTCTATCATGCAGCCACCGCGGCTGACCTTTGGATCTTCCTTAAACTCGATCCTGTTTCCACCAGGTCCAGCCAGTTTCGCCAGGAAATCATCTGGTAAATTTTCCAGATCACGTGGATTAAGAAGAACAGTAACCGTGCTGCCTTCTACAGTCTTGTTCATTGCCTGAACCAAGACCCTTGAAATAAGCTCTTTGTCAGTTGCTATCTCCTTTTCAATGATGGATTTAGCAGTAAAGAGACATACCTGAAGCATCTGTGCCTCATAGGCTCTTGAAAGAGTAGCAGTCTGTTCCTTAAAACTTTCTAGAAGCTTCTCTAAGTGTTGAAGACCAACCTGAAACTGTTTTCTTCCAAGCTCTTCACCATCTTTGTGCCCCTGTTCATACCCCAGGGTGTAGGCTTGGCTTTCAATCTCTTCTGCATTCTTTTTGGCCTCTGCAACTATCTGCTCAGCCTCACTTTTTAATCTGGCAGCCTCTCTTTCTGCCTCTTCCACTATGGCCTTTGCCTGTATCCTCGCCTCTTCAATGGGATCTATGTCATCTTCATGACTCTCAACCTCTTCCTCTGCCCCATCGTTGATCTCTTTTTCTGGATCGGGCAAGAGGCAGGAAAGGCTATTAAAGTCTTCACTGTCAAGGGAACCGTCTTTATCAGACGAGCCTCCCATTGAAGGCAAAACCGAAAAGGTGCATTTTCCTTGCTTGATAACCCTGGCCATAAATTAAACCAACACCTCGTCTCCGCCCTTTCCGCCAAGGACTATCTTGCCTTCACTTTCAAGGCGTTTGGCAACACGAATTATTGCCTGCTGCGCCTGTTCCACATCCTTTAGACGTACAGGCCCCATAACCTCAAGATCTTCCCTGAGCATCTGTGCTGCCCTTTCAGACATGTTGTTAAAGAACTTATCCCTAAGCTCTTCAGAAGCAGCCTTCAAGGCAAGTTTCAATTCATCAGTGCTTATCTCTTTCAGTATGGCAACAATGGCACTGTCGTCCACCTGGAGCAGATCCTCAAACTTGAACATGAGCTTTTTGATCTCTTCAGCAAGATCCTGGGATGTTTCCTCTATCTGTTCAAGTAGTGCATCTTCAAGGGTTCTATCTAGGTTATTGAGTATCTCTGCAACCTTTTCTGCACCACCAACCTTTGTGGCATCACTCATCTCCACTGAAAAGAGTTCTTCTTCCAACACCCTATCTATCTCAGCAACTATCTCAGGACTAATCTTTTCAAGATTGGCAATTCTAAGCATCACGTCTGATTGCAACTTCTCACTAAGTTCCGAGAGTATCTCTGCTGCCAAATCAGGCTCTAGATGGGCCAAGATGACCGCTATCGTCTGCGGATGCTCATTCGATAAAAAGTTGACTATTACCTTTGGCTCAAGACTCGAGAGCTTTTGAAAGGTAGAGGGATGAAGCTGGCGCATTATATCTTCATAGATCTGTTTTGCCTGTTCCTCTGGCATGGAAGAAAACAAGACCTTTTTTAAAAAGTCCTCTACAGGGACAGACACCTCTCCCTGAACCATTGACATCTTCTCCCTTACCTCATCAAGCACCAGCTTTATGGCCTCACCTGGAATATTCTGTATGGTGGCCATGAGGGTAGAGACCTTTCTTACCTCATCCTCTCTCAGATATTTAAAGACCTCGGCAGTAAAGGCCTCTCCCATTGCCAAGAGAAAGATGGCCGCTTTGAGCGGTCCGTCTGGATTGGTAAGGTCCATCTCTCTTTGTATGGCCAAGTCACTACTCACCTTCTGGCCCCTCCTTCTTCTTTTCTCTGAGCCATATCTTTATAAGGGCTGCTGCCCTTTCTGGATATTCGTTTGCCAATTCCCTAAGTTCGCCCTTTACATCTGGCATGGGCTCAAATGATGGCGCAATGGCAGCTTCTCCACCAGCAACTTCACCTTCAATAGCTGCAGCAGGTTCTTCTTCCTCCACCTCTGGTTCAGGAGGCGACAGGACAAAGCGGTTGAGAAGGGGCTTCAAGATGACAAAGATGAATATGAGGGCAAGAATCAGATTGGCCAAGGGCCTTATGAGCTTGGTAAATACATCAACCGCCTTTGCCACCATGCCCTTTTCTGCAGTTTCAGGGGAAAAGGCAACATTTACCACACTAACCTCATCCCCGCGCTCTTCACTAAAGCCCATTGCAGCCATGACAATACGTTTGAGATTAGCTATCTCTTCCGGACTCCTTGGCTCATAAACAGTCTTTCCCTTTTCCTTCTTGTACTTGCCATCAACCATTACAGCCACAGAGAGCCGCTTGAGGGTTCCAATGGAACCAAGTATTTCCCGCTGAATCCTTGTTATCTCGTAATTTGTTATCTCTTTCTTCTTCTTTCTTAAAAAGTTCTCCTCACCCTGATTGATATTGCCTTGGAGCTTGTTGGCAAGCCCTCCCTTTACTCCTGGCACGCCTCCAGGTTTGGCAGGCTTTTCAAGATCTTCTAACTTTTCTTCGCTCCTCACTGCAACAGAATCGGGATCAAAACGGTCTTCGCTTGTCTTAACCTGGTTAAAATCCACCTCTGCGCTAACGCGGACCACTGCCTTTCTTGGTCCCAAGGCGTCTTCAAGCATCGTTTGGATCTTGTGTTTAAAATAATTTTCAAGGCGCTTTCTATAGGTAAACTGCAAGTTGGCCTTGGCCTTGAGAGGATCTTTTAACTGCATCTTGGCCTCATAAAGGACGTTTCCACTGGTATCAACCACTGTCACATTGTCCTTTTTGAGCCTTGGAACAGCACTGGCTACAAGGTGTACGATCCCAAGAACCTGTGGCTGGGAAAGCTCCTGCCCGCGTCTTAACTCCAACACCACTGATGCACTGGGTGCCTGCCTCTGACCAACAAATAGACTCTCCTTTGGCTCTGCAATATGAACTCGCACAGTCTTAACTTGAGGGAAACGTGATATGGTCTTTTCAAGCTCTCCCTGCAGTGCCCTTTGATAGTTTACCTGCTGGACAAAATCGGTTGTGCCAAGAGAGGACTTGTCAAAAAGCTCGAATCCAACCCCTGTTCCCTTTGGAAGGCCCTGGCTTGCAAGTGCAAGCCGCACGTCGTAAACCTTATCATCAGGGACTTTAATTACGCTTCCACCTTGGGCAACCTTGTAGGGAATACCTTTTTTCTTGAGCCACTGAACAATCTCACCGGCATCTTTTTGATCAAGATCAGAGTATAAAACCTTGTACGTGGGAGCATTTATAAAAAGGAAAAGGGCGACAAAACCTGCAAGCACTCCTACAACAACCAGAGCAGAGATAACCTTTTGCCTGACAGTTAGATCCTCGTAGAGCTTTTTAAGCTGGGATATGTAATCGGCAGCACTAGCCATCTCTTATTCCTCTCCTCGCACCATAGGACAACTACACAGAACCATTAAAACTGAAGCCTCATTATCTCTTCATAGGCACTAAGCGCCTTGTTTCTCATCTGTACAAACATCCTAAAGGAAATATCTGCCTTGGAGATGGCCAACATAACCTCTGGAATATCCATTTCCTTTCCTGCTGCAAGACTCGCTGCTAGTTTGTCTGCCTCAGCCATTTGATTGTTGAGTTTATCGAGTCCCTTTTGAACCATCTGGTAAAAATCAGCGTTGCCATTACCTTTTGAGGTCTTTTGCTGTCTTTCATAGGACAACAAATCCTTTCCAAGCTGAGTTTTTGTAAGATTAACCTGAGACATTTAAAGCCCCCTATCGAATGAGATCTATTGCCTTCATGGCCATATTCTTGGCAGAATCCAAGGCAGAAACATTTGCCTCATAAGCCCTTTGGGCACTCATGATATCCACCATCTCTTCCATTACATTCACATTTGGCAGTTTCACCATGCCATTTTCATCAGCGTCAGGATGATTTGGATCGTAAACCTCCATAAAAGGAGTCTTGTCATCTACTATCTCTGCGACCTCCACTGTCTCAAGGGCCTTTTCCAACTGGGCCTCAAAACCTTCTGATTTATAAGAGACAGATTCAGCTCCCTCTTTTACAGGCACCGAATGAAATACAACCGACTTTGCCCTATATGGTCCTCCATCTATTGTCCGTGTAACATGGGCATTTGCCAGATTCATTGAGGCAACGTTAAGCCTCGTCCTTTCTGCCCGAAGCCCCTTTGCACTAATGGAAAATGATGTAAAGAGGTTCATTATTGCTTACCTCCTTCAGTAATAGCGGTTTTAAGCATCTCAAATTTCTTTATGAGCATCTGCGTAGTCATCTGATACTGAATGTTATTTTCAGAAAGCTTTGCCATCTCTTCATCAAGATCAACATTGTTGGGTACTCCCCTTTCAGTGCTAATCTCAACATTAAGTTCAACCTTTTTGGGCCTAGGAGTAATGTGACGCGGATCAGTGGTACGCAATGGAAGATCCTGCTCTTTGGAAGCTGTGCCAGATGATGAAGGCATTTGCTCCTTTAGATAGGAGTCCATAACCTCATTAAAGTTCAGATCCCTTGCCTTGTAGCCTGGCGTATCAACATTGGCAATGTTGGAAGAGATGACACCATTTCTCTTTGCCCTTAAATTCAGGGCCTTTCCCATAACTTCTATTGCAGGTCCAAAGATGCTTTTCATAAGTTCCTCACAAGACCAATCCCATATTCCTATATTCTGCAAGTTTGTTTCTAAGGGTTCTCACACTTATTCCAAGAAGCTTGGCAGCATGAGTCCTATTACCCTTTGTCTTTGAAAGGGCCCTTTTAATCATCTCTTTTTCTATCTCTCCAAGGTTAAAGGTGTCTTCTCCAATCCCCTTATGCCCTGGTGAAGAGGAAGAATTTGCCACGTCAGAAACTTCATCTGCCAGCAAATCCTGCAGCGTTATCTCATTGGACTGGGCCAGCAACACCCCACGTTCAACTATATTCTTGAGTTCTCGCACGTTTCCGCTCCATTTCCTTTGTTCAAGGGCCTCTAAGACACCCTTTGCAAATTTGAGCCCATTTTTCCCATACTCCTTGACGAAGTGTTCTCTAAAGTGCTCGGCCAGAAAGGCAATATCCTCTTTCCTCTCTCTCAACGGTGGAACCCTTAATGGGATGACATTTAGACGAAAATAGAGATCTTCTCTGAACTTTCCCTCTCTAACTGCAGCTAGAACATCGCGATTTGTGGTGGCTACCACCCTCACATCCACAGGAATTGGGCTGTAACCACCCAACCTGTCCACTTCTCCTTCCTGTAACACCCTTAAAAGTTTTGCCTGAAGGGAAAGATCCATCTCCGTCACTTCGTCAAGCAATATGGTCCCCTTGTTGGCCAGCTCAAATTTTCCAATCTTTTTCATTATAGCCCCAGAAAAGGCCCCTTTTTCATGTCCAAAAAGCTCGCTTTCCAACAATGTTTCAGGAAGTGCTGCACAGTTTATGGCCACAAAGGGGCCATCAGCCCTGTCACTTTGTTCATGAATGTATCTGGCAAGAAGCTCCTTGCCTGTACCGCTTTCCCCCTGAATCAAGACAGTGGCCTTGCTACGGGCCACACTTTTTGCCTGTGCCAATACCTTTTCCATGGCTGGACTTTGTGTAAGTATTTTATGTCTGTCAAAAGTTTGACGTTTTGAAGGGATTTTTTTTCCCTGAGATGTATCAGTAGAGGCCTTTGGACGATGCTGGCTGGCAGATTTGACCTTTTGAATTGGAGTAGCTAAAGCCCTTTTGATAACAAAACCGAGCACATCTGGCGTCCAAGGGGGAAGCCTGAAATCCATTGCGCCAAGCTCCATTATAAGCTGTGCATCTTCCACTGAGGCCTTTTGTGCAAGCACCACCACCCGTGCAAACAGGTTGTTGTCTTGCATTGCCCGAAGAAACTCCACTGCATCCAGATTGTCTTCATCATGAAACACAATACACAAGACAAAGTCTGACTTCTCAAGGAGCCCCAGTGCCACCTGGATATCAGGGGCCATGGTTATATCAAATCCCATGTCAGAAAGGTGTGCCTGGACCTCCATTCTGTCTTTAACACTGCCACCTAACACAAGGATCTTTTGTTCTTTTTTGTCGTGTAAGCCGTAAAAATCCATCATATCGTGCCGCCAGCTTTCTCCATGAATTTGTAAAAAGATGCCTCTGCTTTAAACACTGTGTTCCACAGTCCCTCTACCTCCTTTGATGCATCTGTCCATATTCGTGCTGCCTTGGATGGCCTCTTGCCACTTGCTAGGGCCAGATTCAATCTGAATTTATTTGCTGGTTCATCTGGCTCTATGTTGTTTAGGGCTTTATAGGGCTTTAAGGCCTCCTTTGGCTGACCAAGATTCAAGGCCTCATCTCCCCAGGTTCTCAAGACTTTTATCTTGTCTTGCTTTTTTAGAAGTTTTGAGTGTTTGGCGTAGATCTTTTTGACAGTATTCCATTCAGCCAGATATATGGCACTCAGCAGGGCCTGCTTTACACTTTCTGGTTCTGGCTTCATATTCATGCTGTCAAGAGCCATATTTAAGCCAGCTCTATAATCCTTTTGCCAAAGTGCAAGTTTTGACTTGTATAGTAGCGCCTTTGCTCCAATAGACTGCTCAGGACAGTAAAGATTCATAAGGGTTATCGTATCTTGTGCGGCCTTGAACCTTTTGGCCTTAACAATCTGGCCGGTCCATTCCATCAAGATAGTGCAGCGTAACTTATGATCTGGATCACTATTCCATGCCTTCTGATACGCCCTTAAACTTGCCTGATCTAGACCCATATTGGCATAGGCCCGGGCCAAGTAAAGATAATGGCCAGGTACTCCAAGCCTGTCTATCTTTGACTTGTTGGAAAGATAGAAGTTGATAAGTTTCAGATTGTTGCCATTTGCAATAAATGTTTCGTCTGCCTGTAACAAGGCCTTGACCGCATTACTTTTTGCTTCCTTTGTCAAGGCACTGGAGTCATTGAAAAACTCCCTAAATCTCCAATATTCCTGTAGGACATGTATTGGCCTTTTTTGCGCTAGCAGTTCCTGTTGTAATTCTACCCATTTTTTGTGGGCAACACGCCTTATAAAATCGTATATTTGTGAGTCCTCATGAATAGTAAGATACGGTTTGAGGGAAGATACTATCCGTTTCAGATGATCCAAATCATAGGATGTTTCCAAGAGGTAATTCTTGGCTTGATCTGCCATCAAAAGTATATCCTTAGAATATGGGCTGTTTGGGTCTTCACGCAGATATTCCTCAGCCAATAGCAAGGCCTTTAGATAGTCCTTCTTTTTCAATTCAGTCGCAACAAACTCTTTTTTCACCTCTCGCGTCAAAGGATGTTTTGGAAACTCTTTGAGAATCTTCTGAAACACCATCTCAGACTCGTAAAAATCTGGCATTGAGACCTGACCCTTGGTGTAACGTGCAAGCTGTTCCCTAGCCTGTTCTTTCAGTTGCAGCATACGAAAACGTGCAAATAGATATTCAGGCTGCCCCTTAAAATCTCTCCTGATAAGGGCGTAATATTTCCTGGCCTTTAGCACATCTCCCATCCGGCGGTATGTCTCTGCTATTTGAAAAAGCGTTGATGCCCTGCTTGCAGGGTTTCTTGTGAGATTTAGATATCTAACCCACATCTCAATGGCCTTTTTGGGCTTGCCGTCGTGAAGGGCCAACCTGGCCTTTAGATCAAGAAGTTCAGGCACATCTACTTCTGGAGTTGGAGACGCCTTTGAAACCTGCCTTGCAACCTGCCTTGCCTTTTGCACATTACCTCTAAGCAAGGCCTGTCTTGCCATGAAGACCTCTGCCGTCCTGGCTGCAATACTGTCAGGAAATCGACGCATTATTTCCCGATAAAACCGTCTCAGTTTCTTCTGATTATTTGTCCTTTCGTAATATAAGATTAGGGATGTCAGGGCCTGATTGGTCCACTTGCTGTTTGGAAAGTAGCGGGTCACTATCTTCCAATGGGCCTCTGCCTCAGGCCAAAATGATACGGATGCATAGGCCTCACCTAAGATATAATAGGCCTCCGGTAACATTTTAGAATCAGGATACGCCTTTATGAAGTTTTTAAGCATGGATATCAAAGGCCATGCATCATCCTTCAGTTTCGCTGGAGCAGTCTGATATTCTTGCCAAAAGACTTCAATAGTGGGAAGGATTACCCTCCACGCCTGTTTAGCCTCATACTCTCTATTTCCTGCGCACAATGCAGGCACTTGCCAAAATGAAAACAGGGCTATGGTAAATAACAAGCCTGCTAACAGATTAGGCAACCATCTTTTTATATAGGCCTTGGATGTTTTCATAACGAAAATGCCAAAGCAAAGGAGATGCCACTACAAAACAAGGGGGCGGTTGATGTCATCTGGAAAGTGCTTTCAGCCCTGAGAAAAGTATTGGGCCATTAAAAAAATGAGGCAGCAAAAGCCTCTTTACAGAATC
>JAMOUE010000153.1 GCA_027068235.1 Deltaproteobacteria bacterium
GCTACCAAGGAGTTTATAGGAGTTGAAATCAAACTGACGCCCATACTTTGACATCTGCCAAGAGCCTGTGAATTCAAACTCTGCCCCAACAACAGAGGCATTGTTGGCAAGCTCTGCAACATGGCCCTTTACAGTAAACATGGCGCCCCTTCGCGGTTTCACCTTGAGAATGGCAAAACCAGATTCGGGATTGGAGTAAGTGACCCTTTCCACTACTCCGCGGACCTTCATGGTCTTGGGCCCTTGCCCATTTGTACCAGCCTGCGCTACCTCAGCCATGTCTATTTTTTCTAGGATCGAGAAAATCCCTCAGTCCTTCACCCAGCAGATTGTATCCAAGAACTGTTATCAAGATGGCAAGTCCAGGAAATACAGAAAGCCACCAAGCTATCTCTAGGTTGTCCTTGCCCTCTGTCAACATGTTTC
Organism: Deltaproteobacteria bacterium; assembly: GCA_027068235.1. Classification (GTDB taxonomy): domain Bacteria; phylum Desulfobacterota; class Dissulfuribacteria; order Dissulfuribacterales; family QOAL01; genus JAADCZ01. The sequence continues at coordinate 427 of JAMOUE010000153.1, forward strand.
CCCAACTTGGGGTTGGCGGCTGAACCCCTATACCAAGAAAACTCAATGCGCTTTCTGTCAATATTGCGCCTCCAACTCCAAGGGTAGCTGACACCAAAATGGGCGCTATTGCATTTGGCAGTATCTCTGAAAAGACAATCTGAAAATCAGACGCTCCAGAGATTCTTGCTGCAAGCACAAAATCCCTTTTTTTAAGGCTTAAAAACTCTGCCCGAACAAGCCTTGCCACTCCCATCCATCCAGTTAGACCAATTACTATCATGATGTTCCAAATAGAAGGCTCAAGAAAGGCTATTACCGCCATTATCAGAAAAATGGTTGGAAAACAAAGCATTATATCTACAAAACGCATTATTAGACCATCTATCCAGCCGCCATAATAACCAGCTATTGCCCCAAGGAAAGTACCAACCAAAGTGGCTATGCCAACGGCAACAAAGCCCACAAGCAGGGATATGCGCGCACCATAGATAAGCCTAGAAAGACAATCCCTTCCAAGTCCATCTGTTCCAAGAAGATGTGCCTGAGACGGGGCCTCAAGGATGTGATACGTATCAATCTGTTGTGGATCGTATGGAGCAAAGACTGGGGCAAAAATCGCTGTGATAACCAGTAAGCCAACTATAATAAGGCCTGAAAGAGTCAACGGGTTTGAGCAAAGGGCCCTTAGCCCCCTTGTCCATCTCATGCCTTTTGATGCTGAATTGGCAGGCAAAGAAGCGTCCATCCATTACTCCTCAGACTGAAGACCGGTCCTGATTCTGGGATCGACAGCAGCATAACCAATATCTGCAAGGAGATTTCCAAGAAGCGTCAATATAGCCACTATAACCAGGTTACCCATCAATACAGGGTAATCCCTTGCCATAACTGCTGACCACATTAGCTGTCCAACCCCAGGAATCGCAAATATGGATTCAAAAATCACACTTCCACCAATAAGTCCCGGGATGGAAAGCCCCAGTATGGTTATAAGAGGAAGCAGGGCATTTCTTAGGGCATGGCGATAAATCACCACCCTTTCAGGCAAGCCCTTTGCCCTAGCCGTAGTAATGTAGTCCTGTCTCAAGACCTCCAACATGGAAGACCGTGTATACCTTGAAAAACCGGCAAGGCCACCTATTGCTGAAACAAAAACAGGGAGCACCAGATGTTTTGACCAGTCCAACACCTTTTCCCAAGCACTCATCTGTTCGTATCCCATAAGGGAATGAATCCCCGATATGGGCAACAGATTAAGCTCTATGCCGAAAAATAGCATGAGAAGAAGCGCCACCCAGAAGGCAGGGGCTGCATAGGCCACAAAGACGAGCACCGTAGTCACCTGATCAAACAAAGAATTTTGCCTTACAGCAGCCCTTACTCCAAGGGGAATGGATACGGCCAAAATCAGAATCATAGAAAGGACATTTATGAGAATCGTTATTGGAAGCCTTTCCTTTATCTTGTCCCAAACCTTTCTTCTATCTGGTGAAAAGGAACGACCAAGATCCAAATGCAATAACCCCTTGACCCAATTAGCATACTGGACGTACAAAGGCTTATCCAAACCATATTGAGCCCTTAGCCTCTGTCTCATTTCTGGGGTCATCTTGGGATTAAAGTCGGCCTGAAGACTCATGGGCTCACCTGGAGCCAGGTGCATCACAAAAAAGGAAATGATTGTTATTCCAAAAAATGTAGGTATCAGACCTAATAGGCGTTTTAGTAAAAATAAGAGGAATCCCATACTAAGGCAGTATATACTTTTGTTCGTTTTTAGGCACCCACCACCTTATAAAATTATAACTTATTCCGGCTGGTGCCGGCTCAATGCCACGAAATCGTGCATGGATAACAGGAAGGGCCATGGGAACATATAAAAAGGTGTAGGGTTGATCTTCAGCCAATATCTCTTGGATCTTAAAGTAGATCTTTTTCCTTTCTTGCCTGTCAAAGGTGCGCCTTCCCATGACCAAAAGGCGGTCGACTTCCTTGTTTTTATAACCAATAAAGTTGAGTTGCTTTGCCCCTGTCTTTGATGAGTGCCAAATGTCGTATATGTCAGGGTCTTGGCCAAGGGTCCACCCAAGGATAACGGCCTCAAAACGCCTTTTATCTATGAAATCGTTTATAAAAGCCGTCCATTCAAGCTGCCTTATCTTCATCTCGATGCCGATTTGTTTCAACCTATATTGGATAATCTGTGCAGTTTTGTCTCTCAAGGAGTTACCCTGGTTGGTCAGGACGGTAAATGAAAACGGAACCCCATCCTTATCTAACAGACCATCCCCATCACTGTCTTGCCATCCACACTGGGCAAGGAGTTTTTTGGCCTTTTCAGGGTTGTAGGGGTAGCGTTTCACATTAGGATTATAAAACCAGGCATCAGGCTTGT
>JAMOUE010000154.1 GCA_027068235.1 Deltaproteobacteria bacterium
TTACCACTCTTGGCTCTTCAGAGGACGAACAGCGTATCGAGTCCCCGGCTGGTCAAGAGTTCAAGCACTTTATCCTTCACTACAACTTCACGCCCTTTAGCGTGGGAGAGGTGAGGCCGCTTAGAGGGCCTGCAAGAAGGGATATCGGTCATGGCGCTTTGGCCGAAAGGGCCTTGGCGGCGGTTGTGCCCCTTCCAGATGACTTTCTTTACACAATAAGGGTTGTGTCAGAAGTGTTGGAGTCAAACGGTTCTTCGTCCATGGCAACTGTTTGTGGCGGGTGCCTTGCAATGATGGATGCTGGGGTTCCGATTAGGGATATGGTGGCCGGCATCGCAATGGGGCTTATCTTAGATTCTGATAATGATCGGGCCGTAATCCTTTCAGACATCCTTGGAGACGAGGACCATCTTGGAGACATGGATTTTAAGGTGGCAGGAACCCAAGAGGGAATTACTGCCCTTCAGATGGATATAAAGGTAAAGGGGATTTCTAAAGAGATCCTACATAGGGCGCTTATGCAGGCAAAGGAAGGAAGGGAATACATCCTTTCCAAGATGCAGGAAGTCATTGAAAAGCCAAGGAAAGAGCTATCAAAGTATGCTCCCAGGGTAACTAATTTGACTATAAGCCCCGAAAAGATAAAGGATCTCATTGGCCCTGGAGGAAAGACTATCAAGGCCATAGTTGCAGATACAGGTGCGAAGATCGACATAGAAGACAGTGGCGAGGTCCATGTATTCAGTACTTCTCCTGAAGCGGCTGAAAAGGCCGTGCGCGAAATAGAAAGAATAACGCGGGTGCCTAAAGTAGGCGAGGTTTATGACGGAGTGGTAAAACGTATTGTTGACTTTGGCGCCTTTGTGGAGATACTGCCAGGCACAGACGGCCTTTTACATATTTCCCAGATAGATAATCGCCGTATAAATAACGTACGAGACGTTCTCAAGGAAGGAGATAAGGTAAAGGTAAAGGTTATAGATATTGATGATCAGAACAGAATAAAGCTCAGTAGGAAAGCACTCTTATAGTTTCAAAGGAGCTATGGACCATGAAGTACGATTTTAAAAAGTCCACCCTTTCTAACGGGGTAAGGGTGCTTACAGAGCGGTTGACTGAAAGCAGGGCTGTATCAGTTGGGATATGGGTTTCCACTGGTAGCCGGGATGAGCCTGAAGAACTCTCCGGCATATCGCACTTTATAGAGCACATGATCTTCAAGGGTACAGAAAATAGAAGTGCCCTGGATATAGCCAAGACCTTTGACCGCCTTGGAGGTTTTTCAAATGCTTTTACCTCCAAGGAGACCACATGCTTTCATGCCAAGGTTCTTGACTCCCACCTGGATATAGTGCTTGAGCTTTTGGCAGATATATTTCTCAACTCCACCTTTGAACCTATTGAGGTTGAGAGAGAAAGACAGGTCATCCTCCAAGAGATCAGCATGGTAGAGGATTCTCCAGATGAACTCGTCCATGAACTCTTTAACCGGAGTTTCTGGCAGGGGAATCCTGTTGAGCGTTCTATCTTGGGAACACCACAGAGTGTTACAAAGATTACATCTGATCATCTTAGAAAACACATGATGCGATTTGCCACCGCTCCTCATGTACTTGTTTCTGCTGCTGGAAATATAGATCATGATCAGTTTTGCAAGAAGATAGAGTCGTTTTTTTCGTGTTTGCCAGATAATGGAACTTATGGAGAACGGCAGGCCCCAAAGAGTACCTTTGACTGTTTTTTCAAGGAAAAGGAACTTGAGCAGACCCATATTATGGTAGGGCTTAACGGTCCATCCTCCATTGATCCTGACAGATATCCGACCTTGTTAATGAACGTCATACTTGGCGGTTCAATGAGTTCTCGGCTTTTCCAGGAGATTCGGGAAAAAAGAGGCCTCGCCTATGCAGTGTATTCTTTTGTGTCCACATTGCAGGATGCAGGATTCCTTGGCATTTACGCAGGCGTTGCGCCAGAAAATGGTTGTAAGGTCCTTGAGCTTGTAAGAAACGAGGTTGAACGGCTTGCCAATGAGGATGTCAGTGATGCCGAGCTTGCTGCCGCTAAGGACAATATCAAGGGTGGAATACTCCTTTCTTCCGATAATACCGATGCTCGAATGACTCGAATTGCCAGAAACGAGATTGATCTAGGCAAATATGTATCTTATGACGACGTGGTAAAAAAGATTGAAGAGGTGGATGCGTCTCAGATAAAGAGTTGTGCTCAGAAATACCTGTCGCAAGGTATGGCTGCTGCACTTTTAGGGCCTCTTGGGGAAAAAGACAAGGAAAGATGCAGAAAGATAGTATTGAAAGATTAGATATAGATATATCCACGCTTGACCATTATCAAGGTCTGCCACTTCCCTCATACGCCACCTCTGGCTCTTCAGGAATGGATTTACTTGCTGCGCTTGAAGAGCCAGTAAGGTTGCAGCCTGGATCTATCGCCTTGATACCAACAGGTATTTGTGTGGCCATTCCAAGTGGTTTTGAAATGCAGATCAGACCAAGGAGCGGCCTTGCCATCAAACATGGAGTTACTGTAGTGAATGCACCAGGCACCATCGACTCTGACTATAGGGGGGAGATAAAAGTTGGATTGATCAACCTAGGCAAAGAACCTTTTGAGATAACAAGAGGCATGCGAATAGCGCAGGCAGTAATCGCAATGGTTGTTAAGGTTAATTGGCAAAAGGTACAGGTACTTTCAGATACCAAAAGAGGCTCTGGAGGCTTTGGTCATACTGGTTTGAAGTAGGCCTATGTACCTATAAGATGAACTAATCATGATT
>JAMOUE010000155.1 GCA_027068235.1 Deltaproteobacteria bacterium
TCCATTGCGTTGCACACGCCGGGACGTTGCACTTTTGAGTTAAAACATATTTCAATGGCCATGTCCTGGTCGCAGTCCTTGTCCACGTAACAGTGACACACGCCTTTGTAGTGTTTCAGCACTGGAATCTTGGAATTTTCTACAACAAATCTTATTAGGCCCTCTCCACCCCTTGGAATGATAAGGTCTATCTCCTCTTCGCGTGAAAGAAGCTCTGTCACAGCGGATCTGTCAGTAGTTGGAACCACCTGCACAGCCTCTCCTGGAACTCCGTTTTCGTCTAGGGCCTGCTGAAGAATCGATGCCAAGGCAAGGTTGGAGTGGATTGCATCTGAGCCGCCTTTCAGGATAACTGAGTTGCCAGCCTTTAAACACAGGGCAGCAGCGTCTATGGTTACGTTTGGACGCGATTCATAGATCATCCCTATGACACCAAGGGGAATTCTAACCCTGCCAACAAGCAGATCGTTTGGGCGCTTCCACATCTTTGTGACCTCGCCAACCGGGTCTGGAAGGGCTGCCACCTCTTCTAGTCCTTGGACCATGGAGTTTATCACCTTGTCGGACAGCTCAAGCCTGTCAAGGAATGCCGAACTAAGCCCTTTCTCCTTGCCGTTTTTTAGATCTTTCTCGTTTTCTTGCTGGAGATGAGCCTTGGCCTCCACCAGTTTCTTGGCAGTAGAATGAAGTACCTTGTTCTTTACATCTGTAGAAAGCACGGCAACCTTTCTTGCTGCCTGTTTGGCCTTTTTGGCCATTGATTCAATAACATCTTTTACATCAGCCATGACCGGTCCTTTCCTCACACAAAAAGTATTAAAATGGTAATCTCCGCTTTGAACAAAATTCCCTTGATATTATTGTTAGTTGGAACGTTTTTTAGGTGACATAATAATCTGTCATACAGTAATTAAGGGTGTCACCTCCTTTTACAGTCCAAGTAATAAAAAAGGGGAAACCTTTTGTTTCCCCTGATTTTAATATGAGCTATTGACTTATGCCAGTCTAAAGAGACCTTATTCCACCTTTACCTCAATCTTTTTGGGTTTTACCTCTTCGCTCTTTGGCAGGAAGATCTTTAAAACACCTGCATTCATGGTTGCCTCTATCTTCGATACATCAACGTCAGGCCCAAGGGTAAATGCCCTTTCGTAGGCCTTTCCGTTGAACTCTACATAGATAGGGGTGATTTCCTTGGGAACAATGTCGCCAATCTCACCCTTGATTGTGAGAACATTTTTATCAATCTGGACATCCAGGTTTTCTTTTGGAACACCTGGCATATCTGCAAAGAGCACAACACCGTCTTCTAGTTCATATATGTCAACTGGCGGAGTGACCACAACAGGCCTTCTCCTCTGCTGCTCCTGGGGAGACCTGTCCTCGGTCTTAACTGCCATTTCTTGTCCTTTTACATCTGCCATTTCAACACCTCCTTGGTATTAGTCAACCTTAACTTCGATCTTTTTGGTCTTTTCTTCTTCTTTCTTCTTTATGGATACGTTGAGTATCCCATTTTTGTATTTGGCCTCTACGCTTGAGGTATCAAGGCCATCTGGCAGGGCAATGACACGCCTAAATTTGCCGCTGAATCTCTCTTTTCTGTAGTAGCCAGTGACTTTGGCATCATCACCAAGCTCTTTGGCCGTGTCGCGGCCTGCAGAGATTGTCAGCATGTTTTTTTCAACGGTAAGGTCAATATCTTGAGGATCAAGGCCTGGAGCAAAGAGATATATCAGGACCTGATCAGATGTCTCTCCTATATTGACAGCAGGTATTGGAACCCTGGTTGCTGCCATTCCCGTAGGTGAAAAATAGTTCTCATTGAATATCTTCTCCATTTCCCTATTGAGCCTGTCAAAATCCTGCCATATTGGATCGCTTAGGGAAAACCACGGTCTAAACATCGTTATATCCTCCTTAATTTTCCATTTAATTCAATGTTTCTAGTGTGCTATAAATCTGTTTATCTTTACGGTAAGCACTAAGAAAGACGAGTCAAGACCAAAATTGAAAAATAATGACAGTATGGGTGGGTAAATAGCCAAAAATAAAAAAAGGCCCTTGAGTAAGGGCCTTTCAGGACTTTTTTGATGAATCAAGTTGGTGTATTGCTACCGTTCCCTTTTGCCGGCAATGAATTCTTCAGTGCTTTTACACGCCTCATCATCGGTCATCTGCTGAGGTGGATGTTTCATAAAATATGCTGAAGGTGAGGTGAGTGGGCCTCCAATGCCTCTATCCAAGGCAAGCTTGCAACACCTTATTGAATCAATGGCAACGCCTGCCGAGTTTGGCGAATCCTCCACTGAAAGCCTGAGTTCCAGGTGCATTGGCACGTCTCCAAAGAGCTTACCTTCCATTCTGATGAAGGCAACCTTGTTGTCTTTCTGCCAGGGCACGTAGTCACTAGGGCCAATGTGGATGTTGTCTGCCGGAAGGGGTTCTGCCAGAACCGCCTGGACGGCTTCGGTCTTGGACAACTTTTTTGAGCGGAGCCTGTGACGGTTTAGCATGTTGAGAAAGTCAGTATTACCGCCAGTATTCAACTGGTAGGTGCGCTCAAGCTTTACGCCCCGTCTCTTGAAAAGGTTTGCCAATGTCCTGTGGGTGATTGTTGCTCCGACCTGTGACTTTATGTCGTCACCAACAATGGGGATGTTTTTTTCATGAAAGCGCTGGGCCCATCGCGGATCGCTTGCTATAAAGACAGGCATGTTGTTTATAAAGCCAACACCAGCCTCTATGGCGCATTCTGCATAAAATCTTACGGCATCCTCAGAACCTACAGGCAGGTAGTTTAGAAAGACCTCTGCTCCGCTATCCTTCAGGGCAGCCACCACATCTTCCTTGGATGGTTCCGGTTCATCTGCAAGTACAAAGGTCTTGTCTTCCGGATAGTCTTTCATGTGTTCTGAAAAGCCATCAAGTATCTTTCCCATCTGCACCTTAACACCTGTAAGGGGAATATCCTTACAAAAGATGGTTGTGCAGTTAGGGGGGGCAAAGATGGCTTCTGCTACATCTTTACCTACCTTGCGTTTGTCAATGTCAAAGGCTGCTACCACTTCAATGTCATTTGGTTTGTAGCCACCAATTTCCCAGTGCATGAGGCCGATTGCGTCCTCGGCCGACTTATCAGCATAGTAGTTTATCCCTTGCCATAGTGAAGAAAAGCAGTTACCTACCCCAACCACGGCAATTCTGATCTTAGACATCTGTTGCTGCTCCTCCCTAAACCAAAAAAATCTGGACAGATTCCTTCAACTACTCTTCCGTCTCCTCAATGTTAATTTCAGCCTCAAAGAAGCTGGTGCCGCAATCGTAGCACTTTACGTCGATTATTTGATTTTCGATTATAGAAACATATATTTCATCACTGCCACAGCCGCACTTTTCCTGCACAGCATCCTTCACCAACTGTTCGATTTGCGGCTGGATGTCAATGGGTATATCAGGATCGAAAGTGATTTTCACGTGTATCCTCCAAAGCCCTAGGGGCTGTTAGTGTTAAACAACATAAAAAAACTAACTATACAGTCTACCAATTTATTAGTTACTTTGCAAAGCATTTTGGTTCTTTTGGGGGAAATTCAATGGGATAACCTCCGAAAATTGTTGAAAAATTAAAACAGCCCCTCATGCCAGCACCCAAATTAAAAGGCGGCCTGAACGCTCAGACCGCCTCAATAAAAAAGGCCCAATTTCAGAAAAAGCGCCTTTTATTTCGGGCTATTTCTTCGGCTTTTTGTGGAATGAGTCATTTGGCATGGAATTAGAGTTGTTTAGTAGCTCTTCATGCACCTTAACTGGATATTTCTTCTTGAGGTTCGCCACTATCTCTTCCCTAAGCTTTATCTGTTTCTCTCTAAGAAGTTTTTGCCTAATCTCCTGCTGAACCTCGTTGAAGGAACGCTGTTTGGATGGCTTTTTATCTTCAACCTTTATTATGTGATAACCAAATGTGGTCTTTACAGGTTGGCTTATTTCTCCTTTTTTCAAGGAAAACGCAGCCTTTTCAAACTCTGGAACCATCTGTCCCTTGCTGAAATAGCCAAGGTCTCCGCCACGGGCCTTTGAGCCAGGATCGTCTGAATATTTCTGAGCTAGTTCTGCAAAGCTCTCACCCTTCAGAAGCTTTGCCCTGATTTCAAGGGCCTTTTTCTTGGCTTCTTCCCACTGTTTCTTGTCAGCGTTGGCAGGAACCTTCACTAATATGTGTCTGGCCCTTACCTGCTCGGGCTGTACAAATTCGGATTTGTGCTTGTTGTAATAGTCCCGCACCTCCTTGTCAGAGACATTCGCCTTATCAGACACGTTCAGCTTCATGTAGTGCTGGGCAAGGAGTGCATTTGTCATGTCCTCGATTCTCTTTTTTACCTCGGGGTTGTCTTGCATATTCTCTTTTCTTGCTTCGAGGGCCATAAGTGTCAATTCCACCCATCTGTCAAGAAGCTGCTTCTTTAGCTGTGGATTTCGTTGAACCGCCATCTGAAGCTGAGGAGGCAGGGATCTGATCTGGTCGTTAAACTGTTTCAAGGTCAATTTATACTGTCCAACCTGGGCAAGCACCTTTTCCTCTGCGCTATCCTTTGCCCAGCCAAAGGATACGCCTGTTAGCAATACCATCAAAATGACAATTGCAATAACTTTACTTTTTCCCATTTAAACATTCTCCTTTGATTTAAAGATTAACGTATGATTGTTCTTGCAGGATAGTAACCGGGTTTTACTGTGGAGTTTGGTGCAACCATGGAGTTTTTCCCAAGAAAAACGCCAGGATTGGTGACGCTGTTACACCCTGTTTGCACCTTGTCTCCCAGTATGGCCCCGATCTTTCTCCTGCCCGTATCTATTTTTGCACCATCAGGCCCCTTTATGGTAACAGAGCCTGGAGCGAATTTTAAATTAGCAAGTTTTGTACCAGCACCTAGATTGACATCATTTCCAAGTATGCTGTCTCCAACATAGGCAAAGTGTCCGGCCTTGGCCTCGTCAAGGAATATAGAGTGCTTCAGCTCTGTGGCATGGCCAACCACCGAACCTGGACCAATGATGCAGTCCTCACGGATATAAGCTGCCTGGCGTACCTGGGCCTTGTCAAGGATGATTGACGGCCCCTTTATCATGGCGCCTGGTTCCACCAATACCCCTTTGCCAAGTTGGACGCGGTAATCTGTAAAGATTGCACCTGCACATAACAGTGTGGCTTCTGGAACAGGTTCTCCTTCAATCCATACCTGCATCTTGCCCTTGGTATCATCATTACATACCGTTTCAAATCCTTCGTCCATCCAGCCACCAGGCAGAAGCACCATTGGCTCCTGTAGCGGCACTCCAGGCTGCACAGAGTCTGGCAGGTTTGGCTTGATGTGTTCCCTTATAAACGCCTTTAGGTTGTCTAGTACATTCCACGGAGTCGTGCCTTTAGCAAAGAGGGGAGAAAATTCCTTTGGCACTTCCTGGAAAAATTCGTCCCATGAAATAGTCATAGTCATCTCGTCTCCTCTGATTCTATTTGTTGACTGAATTCGTCTTTAAGAAGTCTGATTGCTATTTCGATATCGTAGAGATGAATTGGTGGGGCACCTTTTCGGCCTTCTTTTTTGTAAAGCTCTGCCGCCTGCTGTATTGCGCTCCAAGGAACCCAGCCATGTTCTTCCCAGAGGGACTCATCATTTGTGTCCCGCATCCTGAACTCTATGTCGTCCAGTCCCAAACGCACATACATCCGAAGATTCTTGTTTCCAAGATCTGGATAATAATAAAGACCAAATTTATCTTTCATCTAAAGATAACCTCGCACAGCTTCATTCTTGTCATCACTCCTTTGCGTCTACGAAGGAGATTGCTTCGCTTCGCTCGCAATGACAGGTGGGGATCATAACCTTGCCATTTTTTGCACTCTTAGTAATAGGCCTTCTCCAGCTCCATACTGGGTTAATAGATTACCTACGCAAAATCAAGCAGGACTTCTATGCTTTCAAGTGCATCTTGATTAAATTTTAAATAAAACCACCAAGTTACATCATTATCTGATGAAAGAAAAGAAAAAACAAACATTGCGGGGAGGTGCATATTGCGCTGACGAGTAATGCCCATGGAGTCTTTCTATTTTCCTTTTTATGTTTCAGGAACTATGAAGCAACTTCAATTTAAATCACTTCAATGTTTTGGGTCTTGACAATGATGACTGACATTTTGGAAATAAAAAAAGGCAGAGCCAATAGATCTTGGCCCTACCTTTTTGTGAGAGCAGAAGTTATTTGATTTCTATTTTACTCAAAGACCAGCCTTGTAAATGAGTAGGTCATTTCACCATCCACTGGTTTATAGCCGTAATATATTTCTACCGTTCCGAATGCCTCTGAAAGATCGAGTGGATTTGTAAAGAGTGGAAATTCAACATGATCATCTGTTAGTGTAACCTCCATAAAAGGAGCTATTTCTGAACCTGGGCTCCATTCCCTACCATGATTTGGTGCGTCAAATATGTACCATTTGTCAAATGCTGGCAGATAAAGAAATGCATACAGCTCCACAGTTTTGCCAACGTCTTCCTGGGCTACTTCAAGGTCTGGGACAAATGTAAATGACGACTTTTCAGCCATATCATTGTAGTGCTTGATTCTACCTGGAAGCATCGTGTCATTTGTACTTTTATGGGAGTAGCCAGAGCCTTTGGGCTGACTCAGTATGGCGTCAAATTCTTCCTGAGAGATAAACTGCGGAGTGTAGGTTTCGCCATAGGCCTCCAATGAGCCTACAAATGCCTTCATGTGATTGTAAGAGCCGCTTTTGAGATTAGTGAAAACAGTTGTGATGTCGTCGTTGTCGGTAATCTTTAGTTCTTCATTCAGATCCTTTATATCCAGGTCTTCAATGGTGGCGCCAACCTTGAGGGCGTCTGTGATCGATTTCATTCCCTGTGCCACCAACTGGTCGTAGAGTTCCTTGAAACCTGGTTGAGTGAACGCACCTACAGAATCGTCTACAACTGGATCATTAAGTCCATACTTATCTATCAACTGTTTGATCATATCGGTGTGATGCTGTTCACTTGCTGCAATGTCAGAGAAGATCAGAAGTTGCCATTTTTCAAGTAATGTTAAATAGACATCCCTTGCAAGTTTTTCTTCCTCCCTCATCTTCAAGATGGCCTCTATCTCAGCCTCATCCAGAGACTGGGAAGGCATCATAATGATGTTGGAATCAGGTGTGAATGGATCATTTCCCCCTGCTCCTGCTCCACCTCTGTATCCGGCCCCAATTGCACCGTCAACGAGTGACAAGGTAGAGATAAGAACAATGGCTAAAAATAGTATCTTTTTATTCATAACCAAAAACCTCCCTAATTAATTTTTTTCTTTCTAACTAAAAGCATAAGTGGTGCCAAAAGTATTTTGTTGTGTTTTCAATTAGTTATTGGGGTTGGGGGTATGTCCATTCGACAACGCTTGCATTTTTACGACAATTTTGTCGAACTTCATAAAGGAAAATAAGCAGATGAGTGGGAGGGATTGCTACAGCAGCAGAAGCCTGCTTAGCAATGACATGAAATAATATTGTCTATCTGGAAAGAGCTACCAATAATGGATTATACGTAAAAAAATAAAAAGGCAGAGCCAAATACATTGGCCCTGCCTCTGTTAGTACATTTTTAGTAAGGGGGGTATTAGCCTTTTCTAAAGATCACATGGTTGTTTTCATCAAGGTCCACGATGATCTTGTCCCCTTCCTTAAAGACACCTTCAAGTATCTCAAGGGCAAGAGGATCTTCAATGTAGCGCTGGATTGCACGCTTTAAAGGCCGTGCACCATAGTTTGGATCGTATCCAACCTCGGCAAGCCACTCTCTGGCCTTGTCTGTGATCTCCAGATCGTAGCCGTTTTCCTTGAGTCTTGCTGCAAGGTATCCAACTTGTATCTCCACGATCTTGGCAAGATGCTCCTTGCTCAGGGCGTGGAAGATGATAATATCATCTACCCTGTTGAGAAACTCGGGTCTAAACTGGGCCCTGAGGGCTTCCATCACCCGTGCTTCCATCTCGGCAGCATTTGTGGACTCGATTATAAGTGAACTACCCACGTTGGAGGTCATTATGATTATGGTGTTTCTAAAGTCCACAGTGCGGCCCTTACCATCCGTCAGCCTTCCGTCATCGAGTATCTGCAACAGAATGTTGAAGACATCCGGATGTGCCTTTTCAATCTCATCGAAGAGCACCACTGAGTATGGCTTTCTGCGGACTGCCTCTGTAAGGTATCCGCCCTCTTCATAGCCTACATAGCCTGGAGGTGCTCCAATGAGCCTTGCCACCGAGTGCTTCTCCATGAACTCGCTCATATCAATGCGGATCATGGCATGCTCGGTATCGAACAGAAACTCGGCAAGGGCCTTTGCAAGCTCAGTCTTACCAACACCAGTTGGCCCAAGGAAGATGAAGGAACCAATGGGTCTGTTGGGTGCCTGGAGCCCTGCCCTTGCACGCCGCACAGCATTTGCAACGGCAATAATGGCCTTCTCCTGTCCAACGACCCTCTTTCCAAGCTCCTCTTCCAGGTGAATGAGTTTCTCCCTTTCACCCTGCATGAGCTTGCTGACGGGTATTCCAGTCCACTTGGAGATGATGGCAGCAATATCTTCTGCATCCACCTCTTCCTTGAGCATGGACTTTCCTTCCTTCTGGAACTCCTCGAGCTTTTTCTGCTCTTCCTCGAGCTCCTTCTCGAGCTTTGGTATCTCACCATAGAGTATCTCGGCAACCTTGTTGAGATCGCCAAGCCTCTGCAACTGCTCGGCTTCGACCCTGAGCTTGTCAATCTGCTCTTTGATGTCCCTGATGCGCTGGATCATTGCCTTCTCTTCCTTCCAGCGTGCCTTCAGGGCATCACTTTCCTCTCTCAGATTCGCAAGCTCTTCCTCAATCTTCTTGAGGCGCTCCTGGGAAGCCGGATCAGACTCCTTCTTGAGTGCCTCACGCTCGATCTCGAGCTGCATAATCCTGCGCTCGATCTCATCGATCTCAGTTGGCAGACTGTCTATCTCTATCCTGAGCTTTGCAGCTGCCTCATCGATAAGGTCGATTGCCTTGTCTGGCAGGAACCTGTCTGTGATATAACGGTGAGACAAGGTCGCTGCTGCCACGAGGGCAGAGTCCTTGATGCGTACACCGTGGTGAACCTCATACTTCTCCTTGAGACCCCTCAAGATTGCAATGGTGTCCTCGACGGAGGGCTCTTCCACCATCACAGGCTGGAAGCGCCGTTCAAGTGCCGGATCCTTCTCAATATACTTCCTGTATTCGTCAATGGTGGTAGCACCAATACAGTGAAGCTCGCCTCTAGCCAGGGCAGGCTTCAACATATTGGATGCATCCATTGCCCCATCACTGGCTCCTGCGCCAACAAGGGTGTGAATCTCATCAATGAAGAGGATTATCTCACCCTGTTTTTCAGAAACTTCCTTGAGTACAGCCTTGAGCCTTTCCTCGAATTCACCTCTGTACTTGGCTCCGGCTATGAGTGAACCCATGTCAAGGGCCACAATGCGCCTGTTCTTCAAGGTCTCAGGCACATCCCCTGCGACTATCCTCTGGGCGAGTCCTTCAACAATGGCCGTCTTACCGACACCAGGCTCACCAATGAGCACCGGGTTGTTCTTGGTACGGCGAGAAAGGACCTGCATAACCCTTCTGATTTCCTCGTCGCGCCCTATGACCGGGTCGAGCTTTCCTGACCTGGCAAGCTCTGTAAGATCCCTGGCGTACTTTTCCAGGGCCTGATATTTCTCTTCCGGATTTGGATCCGTAATTCTTTGGGTACCGCGAATGGCAACAAGGGCCTTCATGAAGGCATCCTTGTTCACGCCGTGGGCACTCAAGGTCTGAAAGACCGATGTGCCAGGGGTCTCTATCATTGCAAGAAGCAGATGCTCCTGGCTTACATACTCGTCCTTCATCTCTGAGGCCACTGAAAAGGCCTTTTGTAATACCTGATTTAACGTTGGTGAAAGATATATCTGGGCACCTGCTCCGGTGACCTGTGGGAGTTTTTCAATGGCCTGGTCTAATTCTGCCTCAATGGCCTGAATGGATACTCCCATCTTTTTAAGTATGGAAGGCACAATGCCTGTATCGTCAGAAAGAAGCACTTTCAGGAGATGTTCTGGCTCAATCTGCTGATGGTTTTTGGATTGAGCAAGCTTTTGGGCCTCCTGAAGGGCCTCTTGTGATTTCATTGTAAATTTGTCATATTGCATAGGAATTCTCCTTTCTCGTTTTTTTCTCAACAGCTGGAATTAATTGAAAAAACTTAAGCAAAAATCAATCTGAAAGATGGATCAGACAACTCCCTGAATTTCTTTAAGGAAGCTAAGAACGGCAAAAGTTGGTGTCAAGGTGATGATGCATAAAAAAATTAACAATTCAAAAAAAGTTCGCGGCGTACTCTTTGATATGGATGGCGTTATACTGGACAGCATGCCTTTTCACGTCAAGGCCTGGAAAGATGCCTTTCATGACAAGGGGTTAGATGTTGATGAAAGGCTTTTTTACCTATACGAAGGTGCAATAGAGCCTGATGTTGCCTGCAGGCTATTTGCAGGAAATGGTGCAGAACTTACGGTAGAGGATTTTTTTCAGATTCACGAGCTTCAAAAGAGATACTTTCTTGAAAGATACGCCAGTCAGGTGCGGCCCTTTGACGGTGTTTTGGAATTACTTGAAGGGCTAAGGGAGGTAGGTGCAAAATCGGCTCTTGTCACAAGCTCTCATGGAGAGATCCTTGAAGCGGTTCTACCAGAACGTCTTAAAAATCTTTTTTCCCATGTGGTTACAGGAGACAGTGTGGAAAGGAGAAAGCCACAGCCTGATCCCTACTTGGCAGGCCTTAAGGGCATTGGAAACGGCTTGAAGGGTGAGAGTGTGGCTGTTGAAAATGCCCCTGCCGGCATAGAGTCGGCCAAAAGGGCGGGGCTTAAATGTATTGCAATAACAACCACCCTT
>JAMOUE010000156.1 GCA_027068235.1 Deltaproteobacteria bacterium
GCTTATGGCATAGAATTCCAGATGCCCAATCCTGCACCTTTCAAACCAGTGGTGTTTTTGGCCCCGGTAAACCGTTTTAAGAAGGGGCACAGCTCCTTTTATAGAACTCCAGAGCAACTTGCCAGATCCATCATAAATGGCTACCCATCTATGGGTCTTAAAGGGGCCAAGCCGCATCTTAAGTCCTCGGCTGAACCTGGTAGCATTGTCAGAGCCAAGCTGGTTAAGAAGCGTAGAGATAAGCACTGCCTCAAAACGCAGATTCTCCCTGGCATGTCGCAACCGCAGATCCTTTAGCCCTTTATGAACCAGCAGAGCGGAAACAACAAAAACAAACAGGAATAAGCCAAGACATAAGGCTGGGCGTCTAAGGCCGCTACTTTTCAAATCCATCTATTCATCAGCCCTGAATCTGTAACCAACACCCCTAACGGTTTCTATTAGGCTTCCTGCCTCTCCCAATTTTTTTCTAAGGCCGTGAATCTGAACATCTACCGCCCTTGCCGTAACCTCGTATCCATCCCCTCTTATCTCATCTATGATTTGCTGCCTAGAAAAAACCCGATCTGGCCTTGAGGCTAGAAAACGCAGGATGTTAAACTCACTTACTGTAAGCTCAACCTCTTTGCCATCAATAGTCACCTGATGAAGATCAAGGTTCAAAGTTATTCCCATGGGTAGAGCCATCTTTGCGCTTTCAGGCTGACGTCTGGAGTCAAGCTCATCCTTGCGTCTAAGATGTGCCTTCACCCTGGCCATCAGGACCTTAGGGCTAAAAGGCTTTGTTATATAGTCGTCTGCACCTGTTTCCAGCCCTTCAATTATATCCCTTTCTTCTGAACGGGCAGTCAGCATGATAATTGGCACAGTCGCCCCCTTTGACTCCTGCCGTATTGCCTTACACACTTCAAGTCCACTCTTTCCTGGAAGCATGATGTCGAGAATAATCAGATCTATGTGTTCCTCGTGGAACTTTCTTAAACACTCATCTCCATCGTCTGCACAGATGACAAAGAAATTTTCCTTTATTAGATGAAAGGTGATAAGTTGTTGTATATCTTCCTCGTCTTCTACTACGAGAATTGTCTTTTTAGCCATAAAAGTTCTCAAAATGGTGGATTTTTATTTTCAGATAATGTTAAATTTTTAATATCTGTTCAATGTCTAAAATGGAATTTAACGATTATTTAAAAGAATGTTAACATAAGCCTAACTTTTCTCTTGTAGCCTTTGTCACTAAAATTGGAGGAAACTATGACCCCTCACCACTATACATTTCACAAACAGCTTGACAAACTCTTTGAAAAATTCTTGGGCCTAGGTGCCTTGGTAGAAGACAGGATAAGAAAGGCGTGCGAAGCCATAAAAACAGGTGATGAGCAGCTGATAAAATTTGTAGCCTCATCAGATTATGAAATTGATGAACTTGAGATCGACATTGAGGAAGAATGCCTCAAGATTCTTGCCTTGTATCAGCCTGTGGCAAGGGATCTGCGGGTAATCATTGCAATCATCAAGATAAACAACGAGCTTGAGCGCATAGGTGACTATGCTGTAAGCATAGCAAGGAGGGTAAATGATCTATCCAGGCCAAAGGTCAAGATGCAATACAAGCCTGACTATAGCGCCATGATCTCTGCAGTCTTGAAGATGTTTAAGCTCGCTCTGGATGCCATTACATATCAGGATATAGATACTGCCCACAGGATCTTCATCTTAGACGATGACGTGGACAAACTCAGGACCAAACACTACGAGCGTGTTATAGAGGAGATTAAAAAGCAGCCAGAAGCTGCAAAATATCTCATAGACTGCTACATACTTGCCCGCCATCTGGAGCGGATTGCAGATAGGGCCACCAACATAGCCGAAGAGGTAATCTATCTGGTGGAAGGAGAGATCGTAAGAGGAGAGTTTGCTTGATCTCACACCACTAATATGACCTTGCTGAAACAGATAAAAATAGCATTAACTGGAGCAAGCGGTTTTATTGGCTCCCATATCAGCATGGAAGCAGGCCAGGTTGTAGTCATTGATAGAAACGACTCGGAAGACATTATTTGTGAAAAGCTCAAAGACGTAGACGTAGTCATTAATCTGGCAGGGGCGCCTATAATCAAGAGATGGACAAAGGCGTATAAAGATGTCCTTGTTTCAAGCCGAATAAACACCACCAGAAAACTTGTAAGGGCCGTAAATGATTCTTCTGTGAGTCACTTCATCTCCACGTCTGCAACTGGAATCTATCCGGACAACACCGAATGTGATGAAACATGCCCCTCTTTATCTGATGATTTCCTTGGAAAACTTGCTGCCAAGTGGGAAGAGGAGGCATTAAAGTGCACAAAAAAGACAACCATTTTCAGGCTTGGGGTGGTACTGGGCAAAGAAGGAGGCGCCCTTAAAAAGATGCTCCTGCCCTTTCGTCTTGGTCTTGGAGGGCCAATAGGAGACGGTTCCATGGTAATGAGCTGGATTGATATATGCGATCTTGTCAGGATGTACGCCTTTGCAATCGACAACAAGCTAAGCGGGGTCTTCAATGCCGTCAGTCCAAGGCCTGTTACAAATAAAGAATTTGCCAAGGAGTTGGGCAAGGTTTTGAAAAGGCCTGCATTCATTCCAGTGCCTGCATTTATGCTAAAACTGATATTTGGACAGGCTGCCTCTGTACTTACAGCATCCAAGATAGTATATCCAAAGAGGGCCCTACAGGAGGGATTTTCTTTTTTATACCCTGATATATCAGCCTCCCTGAATCATATCCTTCTTGATAAGAGCAGGT
>JAMOUE010000157.1 GCA_027068235.1 Deltaproteobacteria bacterium
TAAGTACAAGTTAAGTTAATGTTACTTACACAAGGTTTCCATATGGGTTAAGAGACGTTCATTGTCTCTTCTAAGTCTAGGGCTTATCCTTATATGTTCTCCTGTTAATCCTTTGAAATTGTTACAATTTCTTATTAGGATGCCTTTTTTCTTTAAGGTTTCGGTAAGATCCTTGGCCTTTAGCCCGCCTGTTAGCCGAAAGAGGGCATAGTGACATCTGCCTTCAACATATTGTAGCTTGTCAAGTCGTGACAGCCTTTCCACCAGGAATCTTTTCTCTAGTTGACACGTCTGTCTAACTTCCTCTTCGAAGCCAGGATTTGTTAATAGAAATTCTAGTGCTAGCTGAGCCATGCGGTTTACAGCCCATGGTCTCATCTGTTTGGCAAGGCGTTTTTGTATGTAGCCACGGTTTACCATACAGCCAATTCTCAGGCCAGGAATGCCATATATTTTGGAAAATGAACGCAGTAATACCACATTTTCTGGAAGTTCCAGACCAAGTAAAGATGAATGTTGATCCTCACCTACAAATGGGGCATAGGATTCATCAATAACCCACGTTGTGGTTTCAGGCATCTGTTGAATCAATTCCAGTAGTTTGGCAGGCTCCAGAAATAACCCAGTAGGGTTATTGGGGTTGCAAATGAATACCAATGAGTCTTCAAAGGCTTCCTTCTTTTGAGATGAAATAGCCTCAAAAAGGTGTTCTTCTTCCTGCCTGTCACCCCGTGGGAAAGAGCCCAAAGGATATACTGTTATATTTTCCGTTAAACAAGCATCTTCGTAATCTGCATATGTAGGCAGTGTAATAAAGGCACGCTTGGGCCTTAAAAGTCGGGGGAGTCCAAATATCCACTGAGTTGTGCCATTTCCAATTAGAAAATGGTCTTGATGCAGATCGTACCGTTTGGCAAGTAGCCCTCGTATTGTTTCGCAATCCACCTCAGGTAAAAGGTGCATTTGATCTATGTTGGAACAAATGTACTCTTTAAAACCTTCTGGGTAAGGAAGAGGGCTACAGTTGGAGCTAAAATCAAGCACCTCTTGCGGCTTAATGCCAAGTTCCTTGGCGATTGTATATACGTCTCCCCCGTGTCCGTAAAGCATTTTTATTTATTGTTTGGGTGGGCCAAATGACCTTTCAAAAAGTTCCTCTATTGCCTTTTTACCTTCATCGGTGAGGTAGCGTGTACCAGTGCCGGCAAATGTCCTGTGTTCTATTTTGGGTACGTCTTCAACCCACTTGCCCTCTTTCCAGGTAAACCACTTATTTTTTTCCTGATCAAATACGCTTACAGGACGATTGAATAACTTGGCCAGCTCCACTGCCCAACCAGTTCCACCTTTTACCGTATCATCAGGACGAATCCAACCTATGGCAAAAACCTGATAACCGTTGTTGACAATGTGGAATATGGACTGGATTACCTTCCGGATTTTGTCGGCCTCGGCATAAGTTCTACCCATACGTTTGGAAACAATCTCCATAGAGATGTCTCCCTGTTTCAATTCCTCTTCACTGAGAACACGCACATCTTTTACTCTGTCGAGTTTATGGCCTTTAAATGAAAAATTTACCTCATTTATGCCCCATTTTTCAGCACATTTACCAAATTCGGCCTCTGCCCCCCTTAATCCACCGCTAAAAAGTGTATAGTTTGATCTATCAGTCATTTTGTTATCTCCTTATTAATGTTTTACTCTTCTGTAACTATTTCTTCTCTAAGTTGGAGCAGCCTTCTGTAAACTATTTCAAGGAAGTCTGCAACAGGGCCGTGCTTATTTTCTCCAGAGCGGGCATAGGCCTTTGTAATCTCCACAGCCTGTTTTAGGCACTCTTCCTTTTCAAAATTTTTCAAAACCATGCTTTACATCTCCACTTATTTATCAATAATTTTCCAGATTTCTTCCTTTAGTTTTGAAAGGGCGTGTCCTCTATGACTTATTTTATTTTTTTCATCCCTGGATAGCTGTGCCATAGTTCTGGTATCGCCTTCTGGAACAAATACAGGGTCATAGCCAAATCCTTGATCGCCTCTTGGACTTTGAGTAATCCTGCCACGGCATATACCTTCGCTAGTTACCCATTTTCCATCGGGCCTATAAGCCACCATTACGCATCTAAACTGTGCCCCTCTTTTATCTTTGGGTACATCCTTCATTTCCTGGAGAAGTTTTTGGTAGTTTTCTTCATCAGACGCTCCTTCTCCAGCATACCTAGCAGAATAGACGCCTGGACGCCCACCAAGTGCATCTACCTCGAGTCCAGAGTCATCAGCAATTGCCAACAGGCCCGTTTTTTCCGCCACAGTTTTTGCCTTTTTCATGGCATTCTCATAAAACGTGACGCCATCTTCCACTATTTCTCCAATCTCATCGAACTCATCAAGGGATATTATTTCCAGTCCAAAATCCGCCAAAAGTCGTTGTAACTCTTTTAATTTCCCTTTATTTTTTGTTGCAATTACAGCCTTCAAGACCTTCTACCTCACCTTTTATTATACTAGAAAACTCTATAGTTACTGCTCCTCCTGGGCATAGGGAATAGCAACGAAAACATCTTATGCATTTGGTCGAGTTTATATCATCCCTACCAGTCGCAAAAAAGACACCTGTTGGGCAGATAAGTTCACAGGCATGACAATCAACGCAAATCTTTGAGTTAAATCTGAGTCTAAGCCAGCTAATCTTGTTGAAGAAACCGAAAATAAGCCCAAGCGGACATGCTGCCCTGCAAAATGGCCTGGTGGTAACCATACTCCAGATACTAAAAA
>JAMOUE010000158.1 GCA_027068235.1 Deltaproteobacteria bacterium
CAAGATGCCTTGTCTGAGACCTGAAATTATCTCGTCAGATGAGAGCTCTTCACCCTCAAGAAATTTTTCCAAAAGCTCCTCTTCAGACTCTGCTGCATATTCAATAAGGTTGTTACGTGCCTCCTCAACCTCATCAGCCATATCCGCAGGTATGTCCATGGGTTTCTTTTTGCCGTCTTCAGTAAACTCATAGGCCTTCATCTGGACAAGATCCACAACTCCCTTGAAATTCTCTTCACTTCCAATGGGCAGCGTGATTGGTACAAGCCTAATATCCAGGGCCTCTCTGATGGCATCAAGCGCTCCACTAAAGTTGGCCCTTTCCCTGTCCATCTTGTTAAGAAACATGATGGCTGGTGTTCCGGCATCTGTTACAAATGACCAGATTTTTTGGGTTTGAGGCTTAACAGGATCAACTGCATCAGCCACAAAAAGACAACTGTCAGCAACCCTCAAGGCAGAAATTGTCTCATGGAGAAAGTTGTCCTCTCCCGGTGTATCCATGAGAAACAGGGAATGTTTGTTCCAGTTGAAGGCATAAAATGCTGTGCTTATGGTGATCTTGCGTTTTACCTCCTCAGGCTCAAAATCAAGATGAGATGTTTCATCATCTACCTTGCCTAACTTCTTGGTGGCTTTGGCAGAAAAAAGCAAGGCCTCGGCCAGAGAGGTTTTACCACTGCCACTTTGGGAAACTATTGCAAAATTTCTTACCTTGGCTGTTTCCATGTCAATCTCTCCCTTCCCCTACATGTTTATTCTAAAATATCCAGCAATATGAGCCTGATTTTGGCAACATAATTAATTTCATTATATTGCGTCAAGTATTAGCAATAGTTTTTGACAAAGGAGATGGATGTAAGTGCATGGCTTCATGTAAAATTTTTATCGGGGAAAAGTTTGTGGTTGATGTATTTAGGTTTAAAAACTATGTTAGTTTTGTGATAGTCGTCTTCCCCAAGAATATTTCAAGAGAGCGAAAGAAGATGATAAATTCGTCCACACTCGTCATTGTGAGCGAAGCAAAACAATTTCCCTTGATATATTTTTGCACTGCCCCCAAATCGCCACGAGCTTTACAGGTTTGTAATATGGATTATTTCGTCGATGCCTTTGCGCCTCTGCACAATAACGGATTGGATGCAGGTATATAGAAGAATGGAAGGTTGATCTGGGTTCTAATAAAGCTTTTAAAGCTTTCGTAATGAATAAGAAACAAGAAACAAAGAGCATCATTGCCTTTGAATATTGAGCTATCGTCAAGGAGAAAAATAAATGTTTCGGAAAGTAAATCTACCCCAAAATATTCCTGGCTCTCTTTATATCCACAGTATGCCTGGAAGGTTTGAAGAAATCGATCACTTTTTGTCAGAGGCCAATGATAAAGATATCCGTCTCGTTGTTTGTCTTACTTCTCATGAAGAAATCGAGAAAAAAGCTCCTGGATACGCCGTGGCCATATTGAGTGATAGTTTCCCTATATCAAGAGAGACATTTCCAATAGAGGATTTTTCAATTCCAGAAAATGGAGCGGTTAAGGAGTTTATTAACTTGGCTAAGAGATGTGCTAGTCTTCTTTTAATGGGCAAGAATATACTAATACATTGTGGCGCAGGTGTAGGACGGACAGGAACTTTGTGTTCAGCTGTTCTCATGGCACTTGGTTATCTCGAAGGCGAGGCATTACAGTTGTTAAAGGATGCCGGGGCACAACCTGAAACAGAAGAACAAATGAATCTTCTAAGGAGAATTGGGAATGAAATTAGACAGTAATATACTGGAATATTTAAAAAGGATGAATGCATTCAATCAGTCTGTAGAAAAATTTTTTAAGGCAGTGGCTATAGAAGTTGAAAGACTGGATGAAAAAGGCTGGTTATTGCCTCCCGAGCTTGATTCAATTGAGTGGCATCTTCAATGGTCACTAAACAAGGCTGTGATCGACCAATTGCAAGGTGAGAAGAATCTGCTTTTCTTTGAAGAAGACTGCCAAGAAGACGATTCAGCGTGGTCTCTTGTGGATGGAGCAGTACTTGGACTCTATTTTTGGTCCCCTGCAATGCACGAAGCAGCCCTTAGCGTTTATATGTATTTTGATGATGAAGATGAAGGCATTGCCTATGGTAAGGCCAAGATTGCCTCTCGGCTTTTCCAAGGCAGATTCTATTTATTTTCTGATGATTGGTCGGAAATAGAAATTGAATTGTTACGTTTCGATCTTAAAAGTCTCATGGAATCAGAATCTGCACATTATATGGTTGCGGAAGAAGTCGTAAATCAAGCAAAGAGAATCATCGATACTTCATATCCTAAATAATCAAGGAATAAGCACGCTTTGCAAGCTAGAGAGAAGATAAAAAGATTTATAGCAATACTGAGAAGAAATCCACAAGGTTTGTCATTGAAGGTTTTGGCTTCTCTCATTCCATGTAGTGCAAGCCACGTATATAACCTTCATAAAAAAGCTGATGATATGGGAAGGAGGGCGGGCTTGAAAACGGGTGAAAAAGTAGTCTCAAAAAGACAAAAAGGTAAAAGAATTTATTATTTAGTTTCTTCTTCTAAAAGATCTCAAAAGAAGGGCCATGTTCCAAAGATATCGTTCAAAATAATAAAATCATCTTACTTCCCTAACTGTATGGTGCCGCATGATTGGCAAGACAGTCGGCTTCGTGCTATAATAATTGCAAAGACGTATTTATCCCTTAAATATCCATCATTGCTGAAAGGGAAAAATAAATTCAGAGCCCGCTCAAACGCCT
>JAMOUE010000159.1 GCA_027068235.1 Deltaproteobacteria bacterium
TCCACGTATATCCAGTTTTCAACCTTTGATTCATCAAGAATCTTTACAAATTGAGGGGCATTGAGACCTGCTACAACGGTCTCCCCTTCTTGTGTTGACACATATGTTATCACTCCAGAAAAGGGGGCGCGCAGCTCAGAGTAGGACATCCTTATAAGTGCCTTTTCAAGTTCTGCCTGCGCCTTAATGCGCTCCTGCTCAAACTCCTGTTTAAGCCTATTAAGTGCCGTCTTTGCTCTGTTAAGGGCGGAATGAGAGGCTTCTTTGCTGTTTCTTGCCTGTTTCAGACCTTCTTTTGCCTTCTTCAAGATGTTTTTTGCCTCTCGATAGGTCCTTTCAGAAACACTGTGGTTTCGGCTTTGAAAGAGGCGTTTCATACTTTGAAAGTTCCACTTTCTAAAATCGAATTCAGAAACTGCCTTCTCAACCTCAAGGAGACTGTTTTCATACCTTTCAGCAAGCTCTGAAATCTCAAGTTCCTTCTCTTTTATGAGATTCTCATAATGCACAATCACCCTTGCAAGCTCTGCTTTGGCCTTTTTTACTCCCTCTTTCAGTTCCCTGTTATCGATTATGGCTATGAGGTCCCCTTTGTTAACGTAGTCACCTACGCTAATCGGCTCTTTTACTACAGTTCCAGTGACACGGGCTCCAAGACTTATTTGGGCACCGGTTGCAGCCTTGATCTCTCCAGTGGCACTGATAGTTTCTCTGACCTCTCCCCTACGTACCTTGAACTCTAAGTATTTCCCCTTTTTATCCTTATTCTTGATGCTGCTGATTACACTTATGATGACAGATACCAATATCAATATCGCAAGTCCATATAAGAGGTAACGCTTCATCTTTTCACCTAGTGAACTCAGGAGATTTAGTAAACGATTCACCGTCCAAAGGCTGTAGAGGGCCAGCTATGGCCTTATAAAGGCGAATACGATTTTGAATAAGGTGCAACCGTTCTTTCACAAGTTGTCTTTCAAGCTCATCCACACTTAGCTGAGAGGTGAGAAATCTTAGGTACTCCACATCTCCTGCAAGATATTTTTCTTTTAATACAAGAGCGTTGTGACGTGCCAGTTTAAGTCTTGAAGTAAGATTTTCTATTAACATCATTTGACGTTTTTCTTCGTCAAGACTCTCCTCAATCTCTCTTATGGCAAGTAAGATGGTTTGACCATATTCGTAAAGTAGTCTTTTTGCCTCGGCCTCTTTGAGTTTTACTTCAGCATCAAGCCGTCCACCTTCAAATACTGGTATCAGTAGATTGGCACCTATTGAAGCTATCCAATTTTCCAGAAGATCTTTCAGGGCAGAAGAATCAGACTCGATATTTCCGCTCAAGGCAAGCCTTGGATACTGGGCAGATACAGCCTCTGCAAGCCTTGCGTTTGCTGCCTTCAATCGCAGAAATGCCCTCATGCAATCTGGTCTTCGTGTTAGTATCTCAAGGGGAAGGCCTGTAGCTGGAAGTGGTGGGAGGTTTGGCAACTGTAGTGCAGATTCCAACTTAAAGTTTGAAGAAGGTGCACGGCCCATAAGCACAAGAAGCTCTTTTATGCTACTTGCCAAGGCCTTGTCCACTGCTATCTTGTTGGAGATGTTTTGTTCAACAAGCTGTTTTTGTTGTAACAGGTCGAGAGAATCGCTCTGACCGAATCTATACTTTTCATCAATGATCTTGAGAGATGCATTGTTTCTTTCTATCTGGCTTTCTATGTAT
Organism: Deltaproteobacteria bacterium; assembly: GCA_027068235.1. Lineage (GTDB taxonomy): Bacteria > Desulfobacterota > Dissulfuribacteria > Dissulfuribacterales > QOAL01 > JAADCZ01. Next base: position 1,721 of record JAMOUE010000159.1, read on the forward strand.
TTTTTTTCTTGCTTCAAGGCTACAACTTCAAAATAGCGGCTTACAACTTGTGCCGACAGTGAAAGAAGGGCAGCCTGATAATCAGCTTCTTGTGCTTTAACATCCAGTTGCGCTGCCTTTGCCTTTGAAGCGATACGTCCCCACAAATCAAGTTCATAGTTCACTGCAGAGTTCACAGAGATCGTATCATGGTTGAAGTATTCTCCACCTTCCTTTTGGGTCTGATGGCTAACGCCTGCCCCTACGTCGAGCCAGGGAAAAAGAGGGGCTCTTGCCTTTTGTGCTATGGCATTTGCCATTTTTATGCGTTCATAAGCTGATCTTACTGTGAAGTTGTTGGTCAAGGATGTCTCAACCATTTTCCACATGATAGGGTCGTTGAATTCCTGCCACCATCTGTTCGTGGGACTCGTTTTGCCTGTAGAAGAGAAGGTGGCTGGAATTTCAAGGGGAGGTCGCTCAGGAGCCCCGTGAAATCCTCTACACCCTCCTAAAATAAGCAGCAACACAACAGTGCTATAGATGATAAGTGAGGTTTTGGCTGTCATGTAAACCGTAGTGGCATACCCCTATTTTAAATATTTCGTAACGATTTGTTAATTGGCATATCCAGATATTAACTTAAAGCTTGCATTATGCATACATTAACAAGAGCAGAAAAGGAATGACTTTGTCTCCAATATGATGGGTATTGTTATGTGGTTTTTTCGATTAGAGGGTTGTTAGTATTGAAGGCCGATCTTGACAATTTTTTAAGTGCATATATATTGACGGTTTCAGTTCAGGGCCCATAGCTCAGTTGGTCAGAGCCACCGGCTCATAACCGGTTGGTCCCAGGTTCGAATCCTGGTGGGCCCAATTTAATACACTATTTATAGGCTCTTTGGCAGTGACGAGAGAGTTTGATTATGTATTATAAATTTTGGAAAAATAAGGATTGTTGATTGATTATTGAAAGGTGCAATCTTAGGATTGCACCTTTTTTAATGTTACTTCTATCACATATAGATGAGTGCCACAGTTAAAGACATAGAAGATGCCTTATTCCAATGGGCCCCTGCATCCTTGGCTGAAGAGTGGGATAATGTAGGCCTGCAATGTGGAGATCCAGATGGAACAGTAAAAAAGGTTATCATTGCACTTGATGTTTCACCAGCCACCCTTTCCCATGCCCTTGCAAATAATGCAGATCTAGTAATATCACATCATCCCTTGATTTTTAAACCTCTTAGCTGTTTGAACCTTAAAGACTACACTGCCCGCCTTTTGGCGGGTTTTTTACGTCACCAAATTTCTGTCATATCTATGCATACAAATCTGGACTCTTGTATCGGAGGAGTCAATGACAGGCTGTGCAAACTTCTAGACATAGTGGAAACAAGTCCTTTGTTACCAAATGAGATAACTTCAGATGCAGGGCTTGGACGCATTGGCCTGCTTAAAAATTCGATGAATCAAGAACAGTTTCTAGAACATGTAAGAAAAGGTCTTTCTCTGAAATGTCTCTCTTTTGCAGGCTCGCATAAGGGACCCATCTCAAAGGTGGCTGTATGTTCTGGCTCTGGCTCCACTCTTTTGGCGCAAGCTATATCTAAGGGGGCAGATGCATTTGTGACTGGTGAGGTAAAACATAGTGTAGCCAGAGAAGCGGAGGACATGAACATCCTTATTGTTGATGGAGGGCATTTTGCCACGGAAAGGCCTGTTGTAATAGATATTCATAACTATCTTGCCCAGATTGCCAAAGAGGCAGGATGGGAATTGGAGCTATTGATTTTTGAAGAGGAAAACACTCCGGTAAATTTTTGGCCGGGTTGTAAGATTTAAGAAAATTTATCCCAAAAGAAAAGAGGTGAGCCACATTGAAACCGGAACTGTCCATACTTATCAGACTCCAGGGTATTGATCTTGAAATAAGAAAACTCAAGGCAGAAAAGGAGAAATTGCCTGAACGTTACAACGCTCTTAATGAGACCATTCAGCAAAAGAATAAGGAAATAGAAGAGCTAAAGGACAAGTTGGCAGATCTGCGTACCAGAAAGACAGAGGTCGAGGATGAACTTGAATTGGAGCTGGAAAGACTCAAGAAGTCTCAGCAGAAGCTAACTGCAGTCAAAACAAATAGGGAGTTTCAGGCGCTTTCTAAGGAAATAGAAGAGATCAAAAAGGCCAATAAGACTCGGGAGGATGAGATACTTCAGCTTGAGGAGCAAATAGAAGAACTCAAGAAGGAAGTGGACAAGAGAAAGAAAGAGATAGAGGGCTTTGAAAAAGAGGCAGGGGCGGAAAAGAAGCGTATAACTGCCAAGGAAAAGGAATATGACTCCAAGATAGAGGCCCTCACAAAAGAGAGAGACGAGGTTGCAAAAGATGTAAAACCTGATCTTTTGGCAAAGTATAGATTCCTTTCAGACAAGCGCGGAGGTGTGGTTGTAGCAGCTGTTGATCAGGGAGTTTGCAGCGCCTGCAATATGAACATCCCACCTCAGATGTTCAACGAGTTGCTTAGGGAAGAGAGGGTTCTTTACTGTCCTTCATGTCAAAGGATCATTTATGCATTGAAGACGTAGATTTAGTAATTACATTAATATTTAATATTGGTCCTATCAGAGGGTGGATGATCGCCTGTACTGTTACAGTGCAGGAGGAAAGTCCGGGCTCCACAGGGCAAGGTGGTTCGTAACACGAACCGGGGGCAACCCCAGGGAAAGTGCCACAGAAAATAGACCGCCCTGCATATTGCAGGGTAAGGGTGAAAAGGTGAGGTAAGAGCTCACCAGCTGCAAAGGTGACTTTGCAGGCTTGGTAAACCCCACCTGGAGCAAGACCAAATAGGGAGGCGTTTGAGGGCGGCCCGTCCGAGTCTCCGGGTAGGTTGCTTGAGATGCCAGGCGACTGGTATCCTAGATGAATGATCATCCTTTCAGCAGTTGCTGAAAGACAGAACCCGGCTTATAGCCCTCTGAAGGGCCTTTCTTTATTGTAGGAGTTCAACCATGGCTAGAATCACTCCAGTAGATATAAGGCAAAGAAAGACAACTGGTCCAAAACTTACAATGCTTACCGCCTACGATTTCAGCTTTGCCCAACTCATTGATCAGAGCGGTATCGATATGATACTGGTAGGCGATTCCTTGGGTATGGTGGTTCTTGGTTACGATTCCACCGTTCCTGTAACTATGGAAGAGATGCTTCATCACTGTAAGGCAGTGAATAGAGGAGTAAAAAGCGCCATGGTGATAGGTGATATGCCCTTTATGTCTTATCAAGTAAGTGAGGAGGAAGCCGTAAGAAACGCTGGCAGGTTTTTAAAAGAGGCCGGTTGTGACGCGGTTAAACTTGAAGGCGGGGTGAATGTTGCAAATGTGATAGAGAAGCTAGTTGCAGCAGGTATTCCAGTTATGGGACATGTTGGTCTTACTCCTCAAACAGCGTCCAGCCTTGGAGGATTTAAGGTTCAAGGCAAAGATATGGACGCGGCAAAAAGGATCTATCATGATGCTATAGCTGTTGAAAAAGCTGGAGCCTTTTCAATAGTGCTTGAATGTGTGCCAACAGAGTTGGCTGGCCTTATTACTGAAACCTTATCAATACCGACTATTGGAATAGGTGCTGGACCAAAATGCGATGGCCAGGTACTGGTTACACACGATATGATAGGGCTTTTTGAAAAATTTACCCCAAAATTTGTAAAACAGTATGTAAACCTGTCTGCGCAAATAAAGGATGGCTTTGCCGCATTCAAACAAGATGTGGAAGCCGGGGAATTTCCATCAAATAAAGAAAGTTTTTCTGGCGGAGAAGAAGCCGTTTTGGCAATCAGGTCGGCCAAAAATTGTGCCAAGACATAAAAGGAGGAGGCGATGGGCCTTCCCCGGCTTATTTACATTTTTTAACGTGTCCTTCTTCCAGTGTTGCCTTTGTTCAGGCGTTTTCCTGCCCTTTCACATTTTCTTCTACAGTTGTTACATATGGCAGGTTGTGTCCGCCTATTTGGGTTTTTTAGACAAAACATTTTCTTGCTCCTAATAATTAATGTCTTTGTCCAAAGTTACTTAAATAAAAGCAAAGTTTGTACCAGTTTTCAAGTCAATAGGCGCTTAACTCTATTACAACACAAAGAAACGCGGAAATCGCTTAATCGTTTTTAAAAACGGGGTTGTAAAAGCGTGTTGTTAGCAGGAGGAAAAGAAAGAAAATAGAAATTTTAAGAAAAAGAGATGGCAAAAACGGATAAAATTAAGGTTTTAGTGTGGTAAAAAAGTCACAATCGTCAAAATCATGACGTGACATTTTGACACATTATTTTGTTGTCACGCCATGATTTGTTTTTTTTAGTAATACTTGTTTGTGTTTAGATCGAGTAAGATGACTTCCTTATTGCATTGGTAGCGAGTGGACTTTAGCCGACTTCACTTGGTCAGTAGAGACATCGTCCATTATATCCTTGCAGGCTGAGACAACAGAATCAACATCAAGCCCAACTTCTTTACGAAGTATCTCTTGGCTTCCATGCTCAATGAACCTATCTGGTAAACCAAGACGTTTAACAGGCACGTCATTTATTCCCATGTCTGCCAACGCTTCAAGTACTGCTGAGCCAAAACCACCCATCAAGACATTTTCTTCAATGGTGACGATACGGCCACACTTTTTGGCGTGTGTTTCCAAAAGTTCTTTATCTAGAGGTTTTACAAAGCGGGCGTTAACCACGGCTGCATTTATGCCTTGCCTTTCAAGTTCTTCCTGTGCCAAAAGGGCAGTGTGAACGTGGTGTCCAATGGCCCAGATAGCAAGATCATCTCCATCTTTCAGAACCTCTGCCTTACCTAACTCAAGTTCTTTCAATTGCCAGTCAAGACTCACCCCTACTCCATTTCCACGTGGATAACGGACCGCAGCAGGGCCATTGTGTTGTACTGCTGTGTAGAGCATGTGTTGAAGCTCGTTCTCATCCTTGGGGGCCATAACTACCATGTTGGGAATCATTCTCAGATATGAAAGATCAAATACTCCATGATGAGTTGGCCCATCATCTCCAACCAGTCCGCCTCTATCTAAGGCAAAGACCACAGGAAGATTAGTAAGGCACACATCGTGTATGATTTGGTCAAAGGCCCTTTGCAGGAAGGTTGAGTAAATGGCGACTATTGGCTTCAACCCTTCCAGTGCCATACCTGCCGCAAAAGTCACAGCGTGTTGTTCAGCAATGCCAACGTCAAAGAATCTTTCTGGAATGGCTTCCTGCAATGCCTTAAGCCCTGTACCAGCCGGCATAGCCGCTGTGATCCCAACAATCTTGGAATCCTCTCTGGCAAGCCTTACTACTGTTTGACCAAATATCTCTGTATATGAAGGAGGTTTGGGAGCTGCTGATTTTTGTGGTTTGCCTGTTTTGATGTCAAATGGGCCAAGGCCATGAAAGAGGTCTGGATGCTCCTCTGCAGGTGCGTATCCCTTGCCTTTTTTGGTCAGGACATGCACCAATACAGGGCCTGGAACATTTTTTATGTTTTCAAAGGTCTCTATGAGTGTGTCAATATGATGTCCAGGAATGGGACCAACGTATTCAAATTGAAGGGCTTCAAAAAGCATTCCAGGAGTTAGCAGACTTTTAAGAGAATCTTCACTCTTTTTTAACACCTGCCAAATATTCTCTCCCACTTCTGAACGTTTAAGAAAAGATTCCAGATCCCTTTTGAGCTTTGTAGCAAGCCTGCTTGTAAGCTTACGGCTTAGAAATGATGACAGGGCCCCAACATTTGGAGAAATAGACATCTCGTTGTCGTTTAATACGACTATGAGGTCTTTTTTCAGATGGCCTGCATTGTTCAAGGCTTCAAAGGCCATACCTGCTGTCATAGAGCCGTCCCCTATAACTGCTACGACTTTTCCTTCCTTTTTCAACAGGGAAAGGGCTGTTGTTATACCAAGGGCAGCTGAAATTGAGGTACTGCTATGACCAGTGTCCAGGATATCGTGTTTACTTTCAGCCCGTTTGGGAAAGCCGCTTATACCGTCTTGCTGTCTGAGAGTGGAGAAACGGTCCCTTCGTCCTGTTATTAGTTTATGGGCATAGGACTGATGGCCAACATCCCAAATTATCTTGTCTTTTGGAGAGTCGAAGCAGTAGTGCAGGGCCAAGGTGAGTTCCACAACACCTAGGCTTGGAGCCAAGTGGCCACCTTTTTCAGCAACTGTGGTTACAATGGTTTTTCTTATTTCCTTTGCAAGCTCCACTAGCTCTTTTTGACTCAGTCCCTTGAGATCTTCAGGACTGTTTATCTTATCTAATAAGCAAGACATATTTAAAAACTCCTTTTATCTGTCTCTTTCTACAACATAGATGGCAATAGCCCTTAAGGGGTCGGCTTCAGGGCCAAATGGTTCCAAGGCATCTAGAGCCTGATTTTTTAGATCTTGTGCCCTCTTTTTGGTCTCTTCCAAACCAAAAAGGGCAGGGTAGGTGGCCTTTTGGTTTCTCTCGTCTGAGCCAACTGGTTTACCCAACTTTTTTTCGTCACCTATGACATCTAAGAGGTCATCTACCACCTGAAAGGCTAGGCCAAGGGCAGTGCCAAACCTTGCGAGCCCCTCTACCTGTTCCTCACTACCTCCACCAAGCATGGCCCCCATCTCAACAGATGCCTTTATAAGCGCACCAGTTTTGTGTCTGTGGATATAAGCCAATGTGTCTGCATCAATCTCCTTGCCTTCAAAGAGTATGTCAGCAGTCTGACCGCCCACCATACCAGCAACCCCTGCTGCCTTGGCAAAGATGGAAATGGCGTTGTTCACAACGCTATTTTCTACAGCAGATAATAGTTCGGGATGGGTCATGAGTTCAAAAGCATAGGTAAGTAGTCCATCTCCTGCAAGTATTGCAATGGCTTCACCATAAACCTTATGACATGTTGGCTTGCCTCGCCTCAAGTCATCATCATCCATGGCAGGAAGGTCATCATGAATCAGGGAATAGGTGTGAACGCACTCCATAGCACAGGCCGCTGGCATGATATTGCCATGGTTGCCACCTACAGCGTCACAAGCTGCCATCATTAGAATTGGCCTTACTCGTTTTCCACCTGCTGACAGGCTGTATCTCATGGCTTCTACAACCAAGCCCGAAGGCCCTTCAGGCTTAGGAAGCAGTGCGTCCAGGTGGCGATCCACTATCTGTTTCCGTTCTTGGATGTAATCTTTTAGATGAAAGTTGTTCATATTCTTTGGAAAAATATTGGAAAAACAATCTGCAAAAGGGAAAAGATTAGACATATAAGATTAACTTTTCCTGTGAGAAGATGTCAAACGTTTTTTTGTTACTGGGGCCTATAAAAAGAAAAAGGCCTGATTTTATCAGGCCTGTGTCTTCAGTGGTCGGGGCGGAGGGATTTGAACCCCCGGCCCTCTGCTCCCAAAGCAGATGCGCTACCAGACTGCGCCACGCCCCGCTGCTGTTTCTTTAAAAGCGTGTCTTGTTTACCACAAAAAGGCAGGCGGTTCAAGGTTATTCATCAGGATTTTTGTTTACGGATTTTCTTATTGTTTCAAAGTCATGGGGCGTATTGATGTTTGAAAGGCAAAGCTCAAGATTAATGGAAGGAACGTCTTTTTGAGTGATCGTTTTGATTGGGACTTCTTTAAAGAGTTCTGCCATTTTGTATCGTTTTTCAGAAATGAGTCTTTTTAAAATTGGTAATAAATCTTTGTTGTAACGAGCATGAAGAGGATGCATTCTTTTACCAGCCTTGGGAATGAGAATTGGTTCTTTACACTTGTAATGGAGCATGAATTTCAACAGTGTCTGATTTAAAAGGGGCATATCGCATGCAACAAGCATTAAGTATTGGCTTTGGAGTTTTTCAAAACATGACAATAGTCCGCCCATTGGACCTATACCTGGAATAATATCGGCAATTTTTTCTACTTTTAGCCATTCATAATCCCCTGATTTTGCTACTGAAAGGACGACCTTACTTGTTACCCCCTCTATTTTTTTTAAAATGTGTTCAATAAGCGGTTTGTCTTCCCATAGGGTAAGGGCCTTGTTAGAGCCAAACCTCCTACTTTGGCCCCCTGCCATTAATACTACGGTGACATCATTATTATCTTTTAGGTTCGAGATCTTTTGCATGAAATGCTCCTGAAAAATCCGTATAGAAAGTGCCTCGCAATAAGAACCTGCTAAAAATATACTCTCTAGTGCAAGTGATACGTATTTAAATTTCCTTCATCAGTAGTAAGGTAAAAGCCCCCTCTCATAATCTGGATTTTCAATTGTACCATATTCAAAATCTTGTTGGTTAAAATCCAGCAAACCATATTTTTTTTAGAATCTTACACTCCATTTGTTGTTTCAAAATGAAACGTCATCTCTTTGAGATTTCAGGATAAATTTATAATCCCCCTTTTTTTGAAAGTTAAAAAATTCTCGGGAACTTGACACACATAGAACTTGGGTCTAAAAAGTGGGTGCTTGTGAATAAGGATTCATATTGAAAAGGGAGGGTGTTTCATTATGAAAAAGCAAAAGTCAAAAGGCCCGTTGTTGATTAAGACGATCGTTTTTGGGGCTATGTCTGGCACTTTGTACTATCTGGTTTTTTCAAATGTTGATTGGGTAACCAATACCTATACCAGGGGCGGATGGCATACCATTTATCCTGTTGGGACCGCTCTTATCTTTTCTTTTATCCATGGTGCCTTTGCCAGTAATCTCCTGGCTCTTCTCGGCATCGAAGCCAAAGGTGGTCATTAGTCCAAAAGGAGGGGAGGAAGATGCGACGCATTCTCATATTTTTCATGATTATTGGTGCGCTTTTTCTTTTTGCACAAGATGTTCTTGCTGGTGGCGGTGGACCACCCAAGAATATGCTCAAAGGAGTTTTTGAAAAGGTCAATCCAGATGGCACTGCCGTGTTCGTAGTTGATACAACAGGCGAAAAAAAGGTCCTGATACTTCCAGAAGATATGAGGCCCGAAGATGTGCCAATGGATAGAAAGGTGCTTGTTAGCCTGGTGACAGAAGGGCATGAACACAAGATCACCAATAAGATCAAAAATGTTTCTATAATGTTTATTGACCTTCCAGCTTCAAAAGTTGTTGCGCTTCTTGTAGTAGGTCTGATTGGTGGTCTGCTAAGCGGGTTTATCGGTTCAGGTGGTGCATTT
>JAMOUE010000160.1 GCA_027068235.1 Deltaproteobacteria bacterium
ACTCCAATAACAACTGCATCCATGTTTTTGAAATCTGGAAGAAGCTCGGTAAAGTCGCATGCCTCCTTTGTGCAGCCAGAGGTGTTGTCCCGAGGATAAAAATATAAGATCACCCACTTGCCCAGAAAATCAGACAGGTTCACCAAGTTCCCTTCACCATCCTTCAATGTAAACTCTGGTGCCTTATCTCCCTTTTCAACCATACTGTTTATCTCCTTATCTTCGTTAGTTAGATGCCACTCTTTAAGCAGTGATATAATCAAAAAATTCCGTGAGAGCACTCCCCCGTTTTTCCAAAAGCCCTGCAAGGTCTGCATCTTTCATGGGCTTCATCATGTCTGGATTGTCAGGCACTGTCCAACCAAACAGCAGCCTTGCGATTTGCCCCTTCTCAATGGCCACCAAAAACGCTACATCCTGCTCCCCTAGATAGTCTATGCCAAATTCAAATTCATCAAAATCATCGGGTTCTTCAGGCGCATATCTATTTTTGATATTCCACTTTGAAAGTTTTTCAGAATCTGTTGCCTTTGAAATATCCAGTTTTTTGCCCAAAAATTGCCTGAATCTTTTCAATGTTTACCTCCCCTTAAAGATTCTTTACCATCCTTTGTTACAACTTACTCCATAATCACTGGCCAACTATTTTTGTTATGACTACATCTAACAGACCTGATTGTTTTCTCAGATCAAGCCTCATCCATATTGTAACATAACAGCTTATTTGTCATATTTCAGAGCATGAAAATCCCAGACAATAAGACTGCCATCAAAATTCTAAGAGACTACAAGACCCCAGTCCACATCATGAGACACTGCGTAATGGTTGCAAAGGTCTCTACATTTTTGGGCATAAGGTTAAGGGAACGAGGCTGCAATATATCCATCGGGCTTTTACAGGCTGGAGGCCTCCTCCATGACGTAGCCAAATATCATGCCATCATCCACGGTGGAGATCATGCGTCAATGGGTGCAACATTTCTTGAAGGCCTAGGTTATAAGGATGTTGCCAAAATAGTACGATCACACGTGCATATAGATACAAATGAACTGTGTATGCGAAAAATCAACGAGGCGATTGTTGTCAACTATGCAGACAAAAGGGTAAAACATACCACTGTTGTCAGCCTTGAAGACAGATTTGAAGATCTCTATATCAGGTACGGAACCGATAATTACAGACGCAAGCGCATAAAAGAGCTTTTCGACCAGACCAAGGAGATGGAGAAAAACATTTTTTCAGTGCTACATATTGAACCAGATCAATTAAACGAATTTTTCAGGAGGCAAAGAAATGACTGATGCGAACATACTAACATTTTATGGGCATTCTGCATTTTGTATTACCACCAAGCAAGGACTACGTATTTGGATTGACCCTTGGCTTGATAACCCAAGCAGTCCACCAAATGCAAAGGAACACATAAAGGCTGATCTTATCTTGGTAACGCATGGACATGGTGATCATCTTGGAAACTGCATGGAAATGGCAGCATCTTCTGCAACAGAAATAGTTGCCATCCATGAAATACAACAATACCTGCTGGCAAAAGGGGTCCCAAATGTAACAGGTATGAACATAGGAGGAACCTATGTGACCAAGGGTGTTTCTGTAACAATGGTTCAGGCTGTGCACAGCTCATCGGTCCAGGAAGGACAAGAGATATTTTATGCAGGGGATGCTGCGGGCTTTGTAGTAGGACTAGAAGATGGAACAAAGATTTACCATGCCGGCGATACAGCTCTTTTTGGTGATATGGCCATAATTGGAAACTTATATCATCCAAACGTTGCCCTTATACCCATTGGAGATCATTACGTAATGGGGCCAAAAGAGGCTGCCTATGCCTGTAAGCTCCTTGATCCTAAAATCATTGTGCCAATGCACTACGGAACATTTCCAGCATTGACAGGAACTGTGGGAGAGTTTGAAAGGCAGCTTAAAGCACATCATATAGAGGCTGATCTTGTTGTTTTGGAACCAGGAAAAAGCCTGAAACTTTAAGCATTATATCCTCTAAAATTATATTTAGAAACTTTTTTCATTAACATAAGCCGTCATTGCGAGGTCTAAAAGGGCCGAAGCAATCTCCCCTCTATTTGCAACTACAGATGGGATTGCTTCGCTAGCGTATGTGCGCCACCTCGCAATGACAGCAATAAGTAGTGTGTCATCTCATAATTCCCCACCTAACCAAAGCCATCGCTAGATTATCATCTCTTTTACCCTCCAAGAACTACAAGCCATATCCATAATAAATTCTTGAAAACAAATTTTGTTCTATTTTTTGCTTAATGGTTTTGCAGGAATTTTCGATAAAAACATTGAATGGGTATATCAACCAAAAAATCAACAGAGGTCACTCTATGAAGGCACTTGTTGTGGATGACTCAAAATCCATGCGTAACATCGTAAAGGCGGGACTAAAAAAAATGGACGCCTTTGGGGAAATAAAGGAGGCAGTTAATGGAGTGGATGCCCTTGAAAAGATTGAAAATGAAGGGCCCTTCGACCTTGTACTTCTCGACTGGTACATGCCTGAAATGGAAGGGTATGACTGCCTTGTAGAGATAAGAAAGAGGCCAGAATGGAACGATACAAAAGTCATGATGGTGACCACTGAAAATCAGCAGGAGAACGTCATTAAGGCAGTAATGGCAGGGGCTAATGAGTATCTCATGAAGCCATTTACTCCTGAAATGCTGGAAGAAAAGGTCAAGATGGTGCTTGGTCTATGATTCGAGTCCTTGTAGTCGATGATTCAGTGGTCTTCAGGAAGATACTCCAGGAGGCCCTTGGTAAGAATCCAAAGATTCGGGTAGTTGGCACTGCGTCAAACGGACGTGAGGCTGTACAAAAGATTAGAATACTTAAGCCTGATGTTACAGTATTGGATGTAGAAATGCCTGAGATGGATGGACTTGCCACATTAGAAGCCATAAAAAGGCAACATCTTAAAACTGTTGTGATCATGTTTTCCAGTCTCACCTCCCAGGGAGCCAAAACAACCTTGGAAGCACTTTCAAGAGGTGCTGTTGATTTTGTGCCTAAACCCAAGGGAACTGGCGCGTTTTCTGAAAGCGTTAAAAGAATAGAAACCTTGTTAATACCCAAGATAGAGGCCCTTGGTCCGAGTTCTAATGGAAGGACGCTACAAAGAAATATTGCCAAACCTTTTAAAAAGGTAGCACGACCAGGAACCATCCATACCAAGTGCAACAAACCTAACTGTGCAAGCAATCGCAACTTTCCAAAACGGAGCACAAGGCCTGGAAAGGTCGAGGCCATAGGTATAGGGGTATCAACAGGAGGACCAAATTCTTTAAACCAGGTAATACCAAGATTTCCAGCCAACTTCAGGCTTCCTATATTTTTGGTGCAACACATGCCACCTGTATTTACTGCACAATTAGCCCAGAGGTTGAATCAGAAATCCAAGCTCAAGGTGGTTGAGGCGCAAGATCATATGCCGGTAAAGGGTGGAACTGTCTACATCGCTCCTGGTGATTACCATATGGAGGTCAAAAGGCGGGACAGATCCTTTGTCATCACCCTTAACCAAAATCCACCAGAAAACAGTTGCCGTCCAGCAGTGGATGTCCTATTCCGCTCACTTGCCAAGGCATATGGAGGCAAGGTTTTGGTAGCCATTATGACGGGAATGGGACAGGACGGCCTGGAAGGTGCCAAGGTACTCAAACAAAAAGGCGCCATAGTCTTGGCTCAAGACAAGGAAACAAGTGTGGTATGGGGCATGCCTAAATTTGTTGCCGAATCAGGCATTGCAGACAAGGTGGTGCCTCTTGGAAATATTACTAATGCAATTTTGGAACTATCAGGACATAGATTTTGATTGATAAAGGGGACGTGTAGATCATGATTAATCCGGAACAGTTCCGGTTTTTCTCAACAATGGTCAAGGAATCCAGTGGAATTGCCCTTTCCAAAGGCAAGGAATACCTGCTTGAAAGCAGGCTTAACGAACTTGCAAGGGTACTCGGGCTTAAAGACATCAACGATCTGTATAGAAAGGCCAAGTTCAGCCCTACTCCTAAGCTGAAGGAACAGATCATAGAGGCCATGACCACCAACGAGACATACTTTTTCAGGGATCAACATCCCTTTGAAGTCTTGAAAAAGGAGATCATTCCGGAGCTGATAGAAAAGAGAAAGAGCAAAAGGACCCTGAGATTTTGGAGTGCTGCATGTTCGACTGGTCAAGAACCATATAGCATTGCCATTATACTGGAAGAGCATTTTCCGCAAATCAAAACATGGAGAAGGGAAATAATTGCCACTGATATTTCTCAACAGGCCATAGATAAAGGCCGTGCAGGCAGATTTACCCAAGTGGAAGTAAACAGGGGCCTCCCCATCCAGCTTCTTATCAAATATTTCAAACAGCAAGGAGCATTTTGGATGGTGAATGACAAGCTCAAAAAACTCATAAGATTCAAGAAGGTAAATCTTATTGGGCCCCTAATTGGAATAAACAATATAGACGTAGTGATGTGCAGATATGTGCTCATATATTTTGACCAAGATACTAAAAAGGCAATCCTTGAAAAGATTGTGAAGGTCTTAAACCCTGGTGGATATCTATTTCTTGGTGCAACTGAAACACCAGTAGGACTGCCTTCATGTATGAAACGAAAGACGTTTGGACGCACAACGTGTTGGCAGAAACAGTAAATAAATACGCTAGTAGAACAATGAAAGGCTATTTCTAAAAATTAATGAAACGCAGTTATTTTTTAGCAAAAGGTCAAAATTTTAGAGGTTAGTCTAAAGAAAGATTGTAAAACTTAGGAGAACATGGTCATGGGAATGGAAGACGACATCCTGAAAGATTTTTTGGCAGAAGCTAAAGAAAATCTCGAACTACTAGATCAGCAATTTGTTGAGCTGGAACAGGACCCAGAGAACGAAGAACTGATTAAAAGCATATTTAGGACTATCCATACAATCAAGGGAACTTCAGGATTCTTTGGTTTCACAACCCTTGAGGGCATTGCCCATTTTGCAGAAGACATCCTTTCCAAGCTTCGAGATGGCATAATAAAGGTCAATGAAGATATTACGACCATGCTTCTTCAATCGGTGGACTACATTAAAGCCATAGTGGCCGAACTTGAAGCAAGTGGAAAGGAACCAGTTGAGACTGAATATCTTGATTTCATAGTAGATCTGAGAAATTTTGCAGAACGTATCGCTAAAGAGGCTTCGGGTGAGACAGCTTCTTCTGAAGAAGATGAAGAGGGTGAAAATGCAGAGCAAAAAGAAGAGCAAGCAGTTAAAGAAGAGGTAAAAGAGGATGCCAAATCCCAAGAAGAGCAGGAAGACGCCCAAAATAAGGAAGATATAAAGGCCGTTAAACCTGAAGAAAAAGCTGAAGAGCAACCCAAGGAAAAATCACAGGCAAAATCTAAAACTGCCAAGAAGGCACCTGCCAGAAAACCTGCTCCTACAACAACGCACCTAACAGAAAGCCATGTAAGAATAGATGTACATCTACTTGATCAACTCATGACCTTGGCAGGTGAGTTGGTGCTTTCCAGGAATAGATTAACACAGCTTGCCAATCAGCTTAACGATCCAGAATTTCTAACTGCCAACCAGCGCATGAGCCTTGTTGTAACAGAACTGCAAGAGCAAATAATGAAGACAAGGATGCAACCCATAGGCAATGTCTTCAATAAATTTCCACGTATAGTTCGGGACTTGGCAAAAACTGCTGAGAAAAAAGTTCAACTAAGGATCGAAGGAGCAGAAACAGAACTGGACCGCTCCATCATAGAAAGCATCAAAGACCCACTCACCCATATGGTGAGAAATTCTATTGATCACGGTATAGAGCCGCCAGAAATTAGGGTGCAAAAAGAAAAGCCACCTGTTGGAACCCTTACAATGAAGGCCTACCATGAAGGCGGCCAGGTCATCATCGAGATCGTAGATGATGGAGCTGGCATTGATCCAGACAAACTCCGTAAAAAGGCTGTGGAAAAAGGCCTTATTACAGAGGAACAGGCTGAAGCCCTGAGCGATCGGGAGGCCTTGATGCTGATCTTTCAGCCCGGTTTTTCCACTGCAGAAAAAGTAACCAACATCTCAGGCCGGGGTGTTGGCATGGATGTGGTAAAAACCAACATAGAAAAACTTGGTGGAACAGTTGAGCTTCTAAGTGAAGTCAATGTTGGCACGACTATAAAAATCAAGATTCCATTGACCTTGGCAATCATACCTGCCCTCATCGTCACAAGTCATGGACAACGCTATGCAATCCCACAGGTTAATCTTGTGGAACTTGTGCATCTTAATCCAAAGCAAATGGACAAGGATGTGCAAAAGATTGGAAACTCTGAATTTTACAGGTTAAGGGGAGAAATACTTCCTCTCATCCGTCTTAGAAACGTGCTTCGTCTTGCAGAACAAGATTCAAACACCCTAGACGAAGGTATGAACATTGTTGTGCTTAACGCAGGAGGGCATCTCTTTGGATTGGTTGTTGATTCCATTAGTGACTCTGAAGAGATAGTTGTCAAACCATTAGGCTCACACCTTAAACACATTCCTGTCTTTGCAGGAACTACCCTTATGGGAGATGGTAGAGTTGCCCTCATCTTAGACGTTGTAGGCATTACTTCTTCTGCTGCGGCAGGCGATGATAGCATGAAACATGGCACTGTGGTTAGCACAAAAACCGTTGAAGACGACCATCAATTCTTACTCCTATGTACAATAGGGCCAGAAGAATACTTTGCCCTACCTTTGGCCTTGGTCAACAGGCTAGACAAGATTAAGGCTACAGATCTCGAATTCGTAGGAGGTAAAGAGGTCATTCAATACAGGGGGCATTCGATGCCGGTTATAAGGCTTGAAAATTACTTGCCCATCTCACCATTACCAGAACAGGATGAATATCACCTTATTGTATTTCACATGAATCATAAGGACATTGCGTTTCTTGTGTCCCAGATAGATGACAGCTTAGATCTTGCCATAGATGTTGAAGAAGGCACATTTAAACAGGATGGCATACTCGGTTCGGCTATTATAAAAGACAGGACAACCCTCTTTTTAGACGTTTACCAGATCATCTCTATGCATGATCCAGACTTTTTTACACAGGAAGAATTGTACGCACCAGTACCTGCAAGGATACTCCTTGCAGAAGACTCTACCTTCTATAGAAATCTCCTCTCTTCCTATCTCACAGGAGCAGGATATGAGGTGGTTGAAGCCGAAGATGGACAGAAGGCATGGGAAATATTCCAGTCGGATCAATTTGACCTGTTAATCACTGACATAGAGATGCCAAGAATGAATGGATTTGAGCTAACCAGAAAGATAAGAAGTGAAGGCGGCAATAAAGATATCCCAATAATCGCCGTTACTTCTCTATCAGGAGAAGAAAACAGACAGCGTGGTCTTGAAGCAGGCATAGATGATTATCAGGCAAAACTCGATAGGGATCAGGTGCTAAAGGCAGTAGCTGACCTACTGCAAAAAAAGACCTTGGAAACTGCTGCATAAAAGGAGAAAAAAATGACACAGACAAATGAAACGCTTCCTGCAGTAGAAAAAAAGGGAAATGTTGTCGAGATGGCAATAGCAGATACATCGCAGTTTGTTACTTTTTATTACGATAAACACTTTTTTGGTCTGCCAATCGACGACGTAATAGAGATAAACAGGACATTGGATGTGACACCGGTTCCAATGGCTCCAAAATATGTATCAGGGGTGGTGAATCTAAGGGGGCAGATACTTACTGCAATAGATCTTGCCACAAGGATTGGACTTTTATGCAAGAAACAAGATCAAGAAGATGGCAAAGAGTACAACAATGTAATCATGGGAAACAGGGAAGAACCAATAAGCCTTCTTGTTGAAAGAATTGGAGATGTAATGTCCATACCTACCGACAAGATTGAACCGCCTCCAGATATGATAGAAGGTATAGATCTCAAATACGTGGGTCAAGTATGCAAACTTGACAATAAACTGCTTATTATATTGAACAGTAAGGCCATAGAATGTACTGAGAATAAAAAACAAAACGGATAATAAAAAGTAGGAATATTGACTACCTTAGATACAGATCCATATACAATCCTTGGCATAAGGAAAGACGCCGATTTAGAAGAGGTAAAAAGCGCTTACAGACGGCTTGTTCGACTATGGCATCCAGATGTCTGTGGCAGAAGTATGGAAAATATCAAACGCTTCCTGACCGTTAAGGATGCCTACCTACTTCTAAAGAAAAGGCTGCAAGCACAGGCTACAAAAAGGGCCTCCTCTATCTCCCATTCAACGGCTGCAAATGCTGTTGACAGAGAATCCTCAGTTGAGGGCACCTTTTTGTTTGTTCAGATTGGGTTGCAAGAGGCCTTGTACGGCACCCATGTCACTATAGAAATTGCAGATGGGCAGGACTTTTGCCGCAAGTGCAGTGGTCTTGGGCAAATAGCTGCAAAAAATCCTTCTACGTGTCCTGCTTGCAAAGGGAAAGGATACAAAACCCTCTCATGGGGAGAACAGGACCTTAAAATAATCTGTGCAAAGTGTAGTGGAAGGGGAAAGGAAAAACTTACTAGTTGTCCCAACTGTTCAGGCAGGGGAATAATTACGAGAAAAAAAAAGGTAGAGGTACAGATTCCTCCTGGAACCAGAAATGGCACAGTCCTTCAAATAGAAACACACCGAACTTCTTCATCAAACGACTCTCACGATGAGGAAGGCTATTTCTTGGAAGTGGAAGTTGAAATGCCCGAAGGTTGGATCATTCATGGCAATGACATAATCTCAACCATTGACATTGATTGCTGGACAAAGTTGGGAGGAGGATATATTGAGATTGACACTGTTGATGGCCCAGAAAAGGTCTTTGTAACACCAGGACTTGGTAATGAAAGGTTCATAAAAATACCAAATAAAGGATGGATAAACAAAGACGGGAAAAGGGGTAATCATTTAGTCAGGTTAAATGTCTTATCTCCCAAAGGGCCTTGTCCCAAGGATGCATTAATCCTTATTAACCAACTTAAAGTTTTATGGCCTTGTGAAGGTTACAGTCTGCCTGCCCTGCCAGCACCAGATTTACACACTAAACATTATAAGTAAAAAGACAATTTTCATCTCACATAAAAGCTCCCAGTAACGATTTTCTTGTTAACGAAGTTCAACAACCTACCAAAATCCTAATATTTCAAGATAAAAAAAATTTTTGTCTTAAGAGTAACAAACACCCAACCGATAAAAAACATAGGATATAAACTTCCATCTAGTTGGAGGATACTATGTTAAAGAAAATTACGGCTATTTTTTCTCAAATGTCTCTAATTACACGTGTGCTGATCGGGATAAGCTTTATCATAATAGGCCTATCTGCCATTCAGATTGTACAAATAGAGCTTGCCGCAAAATCTGAGGTAAAAGCAGTAAAAGCTCAGGCACTTAAAAATTCCGATGTTCTTCTTAAAGATGCAGAAAATGTTTCTGATACCAATTTGGCCATTGCAACATTCATAGCAAACATGGCCAGAGTCAAAGAGGCAATCGAGACCCAAAACAGGCAATTTTTGTTAGAGACGATAAAACCCATTATCTCATCTATAAACAACAAGAGTAAGACAAAAATCAAAGTACATTTTCATATTCCACCAGGACGCTCCTTTCTAAGGGTCTGGAAACCCCAGAAGTTTGGCGATGATATCTCTAGCTTCAGAAAGACTGTTGTTGATGTCTTAACAACTGGCAAAGCTGTAAAGGGCATTGAGGCAGGACGAGTTGGATTGGCAGTAAGAGGAGTAGCCCCTATTTTTGGCGCCGACAAATCAAAACCAATGGCAAGCGTAGAAGTCATTACAGACCTTGTAGATGTAGCCAATATGGTCCAAATGACTACTAATAATCCAATTCAGATTTTTGGATTCCAAAAGGTAAAAACCACTGCAAGCACATCTGTTGTTAAACACTTGGGAAATTTTTCCATACTTACTCAAGGTCCCCCTACCCTTTCATCTAAGGTAGATGAGGCCTTTTTGAATAAGGCCCTTCACAATGGAACGGCAATTAAGAGTGTTGGAAACTTTCTAATACTTGGGGTCAGATTGTCTGATTATAAAAATGAGCCAACAGGTGTCTATGTACAATATTTGGATATGACACCAATCTATACTAAGGCCAAAGCTGAAATAACCCAAAGCCTCATTATAGCCTTAATTGCCTGTATTGTATCTATTATCCTTAGTTACATTGGATTAAAAATTAATGTTCAAAGACCAATAGCAAGGATACTCACCATTCTTGAAGAGATAACTAATGGAGATTTAAGAAGGAGCATTAGGCCTGAAGGTGCACCTCAGATAAGAAAACTTGGTAAGATGGCCAATAATATAGTCTATACAAATGGTCATCTTATAAATCTATTAAAAAGACAGGCCATTGGCATTCGAGGTATCACTAACGAATTAGATACGGTCAATGCCATAGTTCAGGAAGGTGCTGAAGACATTGACAACGCTGCTAAAAATTTCGCAGATGCCTCATCAAATGCAGCAGCCACACTGGAAAATGTTGCTGGAGCCACCCAAGAACTTTCAGAGGCTACAAATGAGATCGCCCAAAATGTAGCTGAATCTGCCAGGGCAACCAGTGAAGCTCGAGAAAAGGCAGAATACACCAATGAGGTAATAAAGGAACTTGGTGCCAACTCGGAAAAAATTGGTGGAATCATTCAGGTAATAAACTCTATTGCCGATCAGACCAACCTTCTTGCTCTCAACGCCACAATAGAGGCTGCACGTGCAGGAGAAGCAGGAAAGGGCTTTGCTGTAGTTGCAAATGAGGTAAAAGAACTTGCCAAAC